>JBIIHO010000269.1:0-2812 GCA_044235605.1 Steroidobacteraceae bacterium
GTTGGGACTTAATCGATGCACGCTTCGATGTGCGTCGTGAGCCACGCGAGGCACTGCGTCATGGGTGGATCGTAGAAATCGATCCGCTAGATCCCTCGTCAACTCCAAAGAAACGCACAGCGCTCGGCCGGTTTTGCCATGAAGGTGCTAATACTATTTTGACGACTGATGGACGGGTCGCTGCGTACATGGGCGATGACGCAAAATTCGAGTACGTCTACAAGTTCGTCACTCGTGATCGCTTTGATCCCAAGAATCGCTCGGCCAATCGAGATCTACTCGATCACGGTACGTTGTATGTCGCTCGATTCAATGAAGAAGGTCGTGGAGAGTGGCGGCCGCTCGTTCACGATGAAAACGGCCCACTCAATAGCCGCAACGGTTTTCGCAGTCAGGCCGAAGTCGTCATCAAGTGCCGCGCTGCGGCTGATCTATTGGGTGCTACACCCATGGATCGTCCAGAAGATGTGGAGCCGAGCCCCGTCACAGGTCGGGTGTACATGGCGCTAACCAAAAATGGCGATCGTGAGTCGCGACGTGGTGATTTTCTCGGACGCGAAATCGATTTAGGGCCCAACTATGCAAATCCGAGACCGAAAAACGACTTTGGTCACATCGTCGAGCTCATCGAAGACAACGACGATGCCGGCAGCAGTCGTTTTGCATGGAACGTTTTCCTACTAGCGGGTGATCCGCGCAATGCAAATGCGAAGTTCCTAACGCAGGCTGAAGACCTCCTTCCGGGTCGCCTCACGAGAGATGACGTGTTTTACGGCGGCTACGCCGATCGTTCCCAGGTCAGCCCGATTGCTTGCCCGGATAATCTCGGGTTTGATCGGACAGGTCGCATGTGGGTTGTCACCGACGCAGACGAGGAACTGATCGGCAATAATGGGTGTTTCGTCGTTCCGACGAGCGGCCCCGATCGCGGTTTGCTCAGGCAGGTCATGAGCGCGCCAATCGGATCCGAAGTGTGTGGGTGCGAATTCACGCCGGACGGCACAACGTTGTTCCTTAGCATTCAGCATCCGGGCGAAGGCGGGACTGTTGAAAAACCGGTTAGCCATTGGCCGGATGGTCAAGGTCTGCCGGCTCGCTCAGCGGTCATTGCCGTCAGTCGTGATGACGGTTCGCCTTTGTAAGGCCGCCTCTTGATCCGACAATTCTTCAAAGCGGAGCGCGCGGCGCAACGCCCTCTTGTCGCAGCCTTCGTCATTTCGACGGAAGGCTCGACCTATCGAAAGTCCGGCGCTTTCATGTTGTTTTCCGCATCGGGAAACCGGAGTGGATTACTAAGCGGGGGTTGTCTAGAGGGCGATCTACAAGAACACGCGCTACAACTTTTGAGTGGCAGTCGAAGATGTCTGGTAAGACACTACGATAGTCGAGGATCAGACGACGCTCTTTGGGGTCTCGGTCTGGGTTGCGAAGGCGCGATGAACGTCTTGCTGCTACGAATTGACTCAACGAATGGTTATCAGCCCTTGGCGAGCCTTTTCGAAGCGGATGATGCGCGGCATCGAGTCGCTTTCGATATCGACGTCAAAACTGGTGCAGTCTCAGTGAGCACGGGTACCGAGACTGTACTATCAGGCGACGTCTTTACGATCACCTCCGAAAAAACCCCTCGACTCCTTATCTTTGGCGCTGGACCCGATGCGGAGCCAGTCGTTTCTTTGGCGCATTTGCTCGGCTGGAGCGTTACGGTGGTCGATCACCGTCCGGCGTATCTCGACGCTCAGCGCTTCGATCCAAGAACCCAACTCGTTCATGCGGACGATTTTGCTCTGCCAAAACAGCTTAAGCTTGATGACTTCGATGCAGCGGTGGTCATGAGTCATCACCTGGCTGCGGACGAGCGTTATCTCGGAATATTGGCGGGTACCACCATTTCCTACATCGGCTTGCTCGGTCCGTTAACACGACGCGAAAAATTATTCGCAAGCCTAGGAAGCGTCTCGAGAAAACTGGCGCCACGCCTACGGGCACCCGTCGGTCTCGATCTCGGCGCACGGACGCCTGAGGAGATTGCCTTATCCATCATTGCCGAGATTCAAGCGACGCTAAAAGGTCGCGAAGGCGCACCGTTTTCCTCGGCTCGCCGATAATTTACTCAAGATCGGGGGCGGACTCTGCGGGTAGGCTCGGCTTGTAAGGGGTCTTCTGGCCAGTAATGTCTCGGATAGCGCCCACGCATGTCTTTGCGAACATCAGCGTACGCATTGCGCCAAAAACTCTCGAGGTCCGATGTAATTTGCAATGGACGTTGTGCGGGTGATAACAGTTTGAACGTCACCGGAACGGTACCGCCGCCAATACGAGGCGTGCTCGCAAGACCGAATACTTCCTGCATTCGCATCGAGGCGCAAGGCGCAAGATCGTCCTCATAGTCGATACGGATTCGCGTGCCCGTCGGGACCGTCAGATGCGTAGGCATCAACTCGTCGATCTCGCGTACAGCACGGTCACCTAGCCGGAATCGCAACGCATCCATCAAAGGGATACGTGAAAAGTGTGATCGTCGAGTCACACCTTCTAGCCAAGGCGATAACCACTCTTCGAGCGAGTGCAGCAACGAGGGCTCATCGAAGGCTGGCCATTGGCCCTCGCGACTCAGACCGCGCTGTTTCACCAGCTCAGCGCGTGCACAAAAAGCCCGGGACTCTTGGTCCCAAGGAAGACAGTCGAGGCCTAACGCTCGTATTCCAGCGATGACGGCAGGAATAGATTTCTCCGACGGTATAGGCGAGAGGGCTTTTTCTTCGAGAATGAGCTCGTCGAGCCGAAGGACCTCGCGGGCGATGACCGCCTC
>JBIIHO010000043.1:0-9368 GCA_044235605.1 Steroidobacteraceae bacterium
TTGGATGTGGTCTTTTCCTTATGAGGCGCGCACCACTGTGCAGGTTTCCTGCACAGCCTCACCCACTCCATCCCGGCGGTTCGTTGCCGTGCGGTATCCTTCTTCAGACAGTCGGATGGATGTCTCACCTTCTTCAGTCGGAACGCAGAAAAATTTTGTTGCGGCTGCTCGTGATTTGACGGTGGGCACTGTTCTGGGTCTTGATGACCTCGAAGTGTTGTCGGTGTCTCCCAAGGAGCGCGTGCTCACCTCGACGCTATCCGATCCCGCTGCACTTGTCGGTCTTGCGCTGACCCGCTCCGTTCGACAGGGCGAGGTGCTGAGCCGAGCCGACGCGCGCGGTGTTCAAGTGGTCAAAAGGAATACCTCGATCACGGCTTGGTCGGTGTTCCCGGGCGGACGGGTCAACGCTAAAGTCATCGCCCTGCAAAACGGGAAAGTGGGAGAATGGATCGACGTCGAAAATTCGCAAACCGGGCGACGGTTGCGAGGCGTCATTCAGGCCGATGGGACGATTCGGATCAACGGATCCGCCAATTCCCCTAATAGCACTCAAGTTATGACGACTCGGGTCGACTGACACGGCGAACAGTGGAAAAGGTGCGAAGTCATGACTGTTAAACCCTATATTAATGGGACCTCCTCGACTCGAGAGGGGCTCGATCAAAAACTGGCTCTTTTAGACGCCCGTCGGGTAGCCGCCGGCAAACAGGGGGGTGCTTCGAACCCCGCTCCCGTGCAGCGTCCCGAGACGGCTGCGGCGCTCGATCCGGTCCGGGTCTCGAATATCTCCCGCGAGCTCTCTGCCGCGTTAGGCGCAAACGCGATGGATGAGGTGTTCGACCAAGATAAGGTCGACAGCATCCGTCGTGAAATTCTCGAGGGTCGGTTCCCGATCGACGAAGAGCGGCTCGCCAAGAAGTTCCGGGAGCTCGAGGAAGAGCTTGGGAATCTCGGCGCCTGATCTAAACGGTTTCGTATGTCGCACCACTCCAATACGTCTCCGAGCCTCGATAATCTCGATGACCTTTGCACGCGCATCTGTCGAACCCTCGATAGCGAGCATTCGGTGTTGCGCGGTTCAAACGGTTTGATCGGTCGGGGCGTTAACGATTTGGAGGAGATCCACGCTGAGAAATCGGCGCAGATCGAACGTCTGGAGTCGCTCGCAAAATCGCCTGAGGCAACGGACGAGGCCCGGGCGAATCCCGAACGTGCCCAGCTCATCAGAGAGAAAATCGAACGCTGCAAGCAGTTGCAGTATCGAAACCATCAGGTGTTTAGCCGTATCGTCTCTGCGCAGCGCCGAATTATTTCGGCTCTTCGCTCGAACGATGAAGATATAAGCATTTACGATCGTGCGGGCCGCGCCCGCGACTACGGTATCGGTCGTCTCGGCGATCGCGCCTGATCGGGCTCCCGCCCTTCCATCCAATACACCCACGACAACACCACTGCTACCGCCCGATAGACATCTGGCGGAATAGCCGTATCGAGCGGTAGCTCGGAAAGCCTCGCGGCTAAAACCGCATCGCGCATCACGGGAACCCCCTGCCGACGCGCTTCGGCGACAATCTCTTGCGCCATACGCTCGCGACCGGTCGCCACGATGAGGGGTACCGAATTATTTCCATACTCGAGCGCAACGGCTCGATCTTCGCGTAAAACGCTCATGCTCGTGCCCTCACACCCGAATCGAGTGCAGCTGCCCAGGATCCACGGGCGGAGCTGCATCCTGTTGCGGTTCGATCACTGACCATCGCGAGAGATCGAGCCCGGCATCGCGTAACCGACGAGAGAGTTCGATTTTCGACTCATCCCAACGCGTCTGCTGATTGGCGGTGTCCGTAAGTACCGTGATCCCGATCCCGGCCCGCCCTACTTGCTCGATTCGGATGTCGATATCGCCGAAGGGCAAAGATATACCGACGAGTCGCATGCGCCACGGCTGGTGAGTATCGTCTCCACGTCCGTCTCCACCCGAATAATCGAGCGGTTTTTGCGGCGGACTTTGATCGAGCGTGATCCACCAGCCTCCGAGCCCGTCAGGTGAGGGAAATACGAAGGAAAAAACCGCTCCGCCACTACGATTTGCAGTGGTGGCCGCGCTCTGCAGACCAACGAGATCATCAAGCGCCGCCCAAGCCTTGGCTGCGACCGACCCCTCACGACGCGTCTCGATGACCTCAAGCAAGCGGCGTTTCAGGTCGGCCATCGGCACCGGTCGACGCTCGCGCAACTGCGACTCGAAAAAAAGACCCGACTGGGAAAGCGATGCGGCCAAAGATTGCATCCACGCCGCAAGCCCAACCGATGAGGCGCTGGACGGTAGGCCTTGTACCGCTGATGTCGATCCGGATGAGCTCAACACGCCGTCTGGGCTCAGCAACCACCCGGCCAAAGAACTCGGCAGGTGCAAACGTCCTGATAACGCCTTCACCGGATTCATCCCGAGTCGAGGCGACATCAACCCTGCAATCGGTAGCGGCGTTGTCTCGAAGACCTTCGCCGTCTCATCCGAATGCGCCACCTCACTCGTCATGGTCAAGGCTGCTGGCGAAGGGGCTCCACCTATTCGCGCCACGGACGTACCGGCGAGCGGAAGTAGCGGAACGAGTGTCAGAGCACCACTAAGGTCCCGAGCAACCTGCATCGAGAGTCGAGAATATTCAGAAACGCCGGGGATCGGCCGACTGGAGAAGAAGTGATCTCCGATTTTCAGGATCATTTCGTCATTCTGAAAACGGACGTTAGCCGTCAATACCGACCCGACCTCCCATCGCCCCGAACTGCCGATCGATTTGGGAACGGCAATGGCGAGCTCCGCCGCTGCAACCAACTCGGGGTCGCGCGGTAAGGTTAAGGGGGGTGGAAGTCCGACGGGGCTAAGCATCACTTTACAAGTCGTCCCACGACTCCTCGGCTTGAGGGACGCGAAGAGTATAGTGTGCCGAGTGGATTCAAAGAGTAACGTTCATGAGGCTCAAGATAATCGTTCGTCCGGTCGTCCTCTTGTTGTCGGTGTTCGTTTTGGTCTCGCCCACCGCCTGGGCCGTTGATCCTGCAGACAAAGCGCGAAGACCCATACCGAAACCCGACCCTCGCGCGCGCGCCATCCCAGAACTTGTGTGTACGAGCGATCGCACTGTCACGGTCGCCAAAAACACCCTCGATACCAAAAGTGAGGAACTTCCACTCCGACTTCGTATTTCGGGCAACCTCCTCTACATCGGCGAGAACGCGGTGAACGAACGTTTCTTCGCGACCATCAATCGCGTGGACCGCCGACGCTGGGCGTCGGGCACCGCCATCCTAACCCTCGATGAAGCACTGACAACAGGTCTCTGGACAAATCTGACACCCGACTTCATCCGAATCAGCGCTGTACGCTGCGAGCCCTTCGGCACTCTCCCACGACCATGATGCGCAGCAATCTTTTAGCGACGCTGGTCGTAACCAGCGCGCTGCTTGCGGCCTGCGGGGGTGGGGGCGGTGGTGCTGACGATACTCCAGCGAGCTCCAGCCCACCTCCGCTATCAGGCACGAACGTCGATTTTTCGATGTCTGGCGTGTCGTACTCGACACCCACCGTATCGGGTACGACGAGCTCGACCGGCGGCTACACGTATCGCTGCAATCCATCCTGCGAAACCGTCACCTTCGCCGTCGGTCCGATCACGATCGGCACGGCTACGGGCGCCTCGAGTTTGTCGATCAAAGATTTTCAAGGTGGTATCGAAGGTGGATTCCTTGCGCCGACGACCATCCGCCGAGTGCAGTTTCTAATGGCGATCGATGGCGATGCCGACGTCGGTAATGGTATTGCCGTCCCATCCGAGCTCGCCCCTTCGCTCGCTAATCGATCACTCAACTTCAACGCGTCGTCCTTCGATGCGGATCTCGCGTCACTCGTCGACTATTTGAAGGGAGACAGTCGCCTCTCTTCCAGTTATCGCGCAGGTATGCAGATTCCGTCGGCTGCCATCGCTCGAGCGATTGCCGAGCAAGCCGAGGCCCTGGTGCGTGGCGTTCTCGTCGAGTCACCAACTTCTGCCTCGATACCCGTAGGCGAAATCCGGAAATACGTGCTACGTGTTCCTGATGCCTTCCTGATTCCGTACTCAGGAAACTCTTCCTCGCTTAAAAGTACGTATTCGCGTGGACTACGCCCGGCACTCGGCGCCGGTCTGTCCTTCGTCTCCGGCTCACCCGGCACAACGCTACAACTGCGTACCATCACGTCGCGTGGTATTTCGGTTGCCGCGCCTCGATATTTCGACGGCGTATCGGTTCGAACCGCGGAGGTACTACTCAGTAATTCGGCTACGGGCTTGCCCTCTGCCGGCACGATTACTTTGACGCCGACGTCTGCAGAACTGGCCTCGCTGACCACGCTTAAGACGGCGGACGGTGTCTCCTTCTCAGGTCGTCCCACACCGACTGATGCGTCTGGCAGTGACGGTTGGCGTAACCTAGACGAGGATTTGCAACCCCGATCGCCGGAGTTCGATCAGCGCGGTCTCGATCCCTCGGGTGTCGTCGAAGGCGACGCCGGCACGTATTGGGCCTGTGATCGTCGCGGACCTTTCCTTTTGCAGTTGGATGCTCAGGGTCAAACGCTGCAGCGACTCGGGCCGGCGGGGAATGCTGGCGCCCTGCCCGATGTGACCCGGCGACTGCCAGAAATTCTTGAGTCACGTCAGCCGACGCTCGGGTGCGGCGGCATAGCCGTGCGTACGACGAGTGGAGAGGTCGTTTTTGCATTGGGCGCTACGCTCAACGTAAACGGACGTACCGCCAACTCCGCGAGGCTGATACGCCTGGTCGGATTCAATCCGCGTACCAGCATAGCTCGACAGGTCGCGATGCCGATCCGCGATAACGAGTTTTCTCTGCGGGTACTCGACCTTGAATCTTTGAGCGAAGACCGAGTACTCGCACTCGTACGCTATCGCGAGTCGAGCGCAACAGGGCCGTACCGATGGGAAATCAGGACGATCGACCTTTCCAACGCCACAGACATTTCGTCTCGGGCGTTAACGACAGGACCGAATAGTGGGCTCGCACTCGAGTTCGGATCGGCTGCGGAAATTGAATCGAGCGGCGTCCGCCTCGCAAACTCCACCACACTCGTCGAACTCAGCGCTCTCGGCTGGATCACAGAGTCTGTAGAGGGTCTTGCACGAGGCAATTCCCAGACGCTAATCGTCATAGGACAAAGTAATGGGGGCGTGACGAGCAGAATTCGCGGCGGCGACCCTTCGCTCTCCGTAGCCGAGCATCAGGTCGATCGAAGCGGTCTGATCACGCCGCGCGCAGCGGGTAGCTCAACTCCGCCCGTCTTCGAGGTTAGTCCGTCTTCGGTGGAGGCCCGCCAGATCTTGATTTGGTCGCTGCAGTTGCGGAACCCGGTCAACTGATTCTTTCAGCGGAATCTTATTCAGACTTCACGCATTGCTCGCCGCCACGGAGTAGCGCAGCGCAAATACGGTCGGCTTCCTCCTCGCTATCGACTTGTACGCGAAGCCGATAGAGGGATGAGCCGCGCAGCGGCGTAGCGTCGATGACCGGAGAAAGATTGGCAAGCTCGACAAAAGAGCGCTGCAAGAACGTCCAGCCCTTTTCCGCAGACGGCGCCGACGAAAATGCTCCTAACTGCAAGAAGTGTTTTTCTGTCGGGAGGGTTGGTTCGACGATCGCTACTGGCGGAGGAGTCTCGACGGTCGTCAGCGCGTCGCGTCGGCTTATGGCGAGCTTGCTCCAGACGCCTTCGGGATGCACCGACAGATACTTCGAATACGCATCAGCCGTGTTTTCACGTCTAGCGACACTCCAATCGCGCTGGTCGATCAGCGCGTCGCGACGAGCCCTCGCCTTATCGGCGTGCTCGCTTTTTGGATAACGCTCGAGAAAGGTCGCGTACGCATCGGGTGTATCGGTGTTGACGGCGGTCTCCCAAGCGTCGTCTGTCTGGCTGCAGGCGGCGACCGCAACAAGACAAACGGAGAGCAAACCAACCCGAAATAAACTAGGTACGTTAACCATCAAAAGATTATAGCCAAGGCGTCCCGCCACCCGACTGATCTCACGCGAGGCTTGGTAAGTTGCATTTATCAAGGTCGGAGCTATACTCTGCCGCAACTAAATCGCCTAGCGTGATAAGTCGTTGAGAAATAAGAGCATTCTCACCATTCAGGAGATCGAGGCCCTACTCGCTCCCCAAAGCCCCCGACCAGTGAACGTCGACTGGTTCTTCGCCTACCGATCACTGTTTTTGACGATCCTAGCGTTCGCTAGCGGACTCGCTCTGATCATCGCTCCTGACTCCTTAGCACGAGAGTTTTTCTCTACGCCGGACGTCATTCAGCGCTACACCGAAGTGTTTTATTTCCGTGGCTGGATGATTCTTTGCCTGGCCTCGTTTTGCATCTATGCCTACACCCGGGGTAAGGGTGATGTTTTGGCTCTGATCATTATCGCTGCGATCAGTGTCAATAACTTTCTTCTCGACTTCTTCAGCTTTTACCAACTGAAGTTTCGCTCACCGACGCCAGAGTTTTCACTCGTTTTTGCGTTGAGAGTAATCGCAGAGTCATTCGTCATCATCAATGCCGTGCGGTGTCTTCGACTGCCGCCGGTAGGGCAACGCTGGAATTTCTCAGCGGCTCTCAAGTCTGAGGAATCACGATCCGATTTGCGTTGATTCGCTAGGAACATCTAAGTGAATCAACCGAGAACCGCTTCCCGTTCGTAGAGGCGGACGCCGACTTCGAGAGTAACGGCGTCGAGCGCTATAAGGAGAACTCTGATGAACAGTCACAGCGGCAAACTTCACGGTAAGGTTGCAATCGTCACTGGAGCGGCCAGTGGCATCGGTGAGTCGATCGCTGCGCTCTATCTGAGAGAAGGTGCGAGCGTAGTCGTCAGCGATCTACCTGATCACGGGTTAACAAAGAATTTCTCGAATCATCCTCAGGCCCGTGCCGTCGAGATCGACATAACGGCTAACGATGCCCCACATCGGATAGTCGAGACCGCAACACGCGAATTTGGTGGCCTCGATGTTTTGGTCAATAACGCAGGCATTGCGCTCGGTAAGCAGTTTGAGGACACCACCGACGAAGAATTCGATCGGATCATGAATATCAACGTGCGGTCGGTTTTCAGGATGACGCGGGCCGCTGTGCCGCACTTTCGGGCGCGTGGCGGAGGCAGCGTGATTAATCTCGCCTCGATCATGTCATCGACAGGCGGACCGCTGCTCTCAGCCTATGCAGCCTCCAAGCACGCAGTACTCGGTCTCTCGCGCGGTATGGCGGTTGATCTTGGCAAGTACGGGATCCGAGTCAACGCACTGCAGCCAGGCTCAATTTGGACCGGCATGTCGAGGCCGTTCTTCGACGACCCGAACTTCCGCAAGTATTGGGAAACTAAGGCTCCATTAGGCCGTATCGGCGACCCGATCGACGTGGCCGTTGTCGCACTGTTTCTGGCAAGCGATGAGGCGAAGTTCGTATCGGGTGCCGGAATTGCGATCGACGGCGCGGCGGGCGTCAACTTCTAACGGTCGCGTCAAAGAATTCGGGTTTATCCGCCCGGGCGCCGTCAAAGCACGCCCACCGGGGGCCTTTGGTCCCCCACACTCATACCCCGCCTCGAGCGGTGGTCGGCAAAAGAAACTGACCCCGCTTGGATTCCCACCTGCGGACCAAGACATTATGAGAAGACAGCCTTACTTGGAGTCGCTGGCCGTTAATCACTTACACGCTCGTGAATTCCGTGTGTACGAGAGGATGTATATAACCATCGCGTTTTTGATTTTCACCTTCAATCAGTCCGCCCGCTCTACCCTCGATGCTAGGAGTAGGTTTTTGAGCAACACGGTTCGCACGCGCAGCAATTAACTCGCTGCGATGACAGCTGCAGCATGCGTAGCCATGCAGTTTAAAAGCAGTATGTTTCCAAGTTCTGTAAGAAATTTCACACTTATTAGCCGCGGGGAGTGCTACAAGAATGGGTGAGCAAATCCGTAGAAGCACTGAGACGCCATAGGTCAATTAACGCGATAACACGGCAGATTTCCGTTGACGATTGGCCAAAGTGGGAGCCGCATTCCTCGCTTGTCCGTTTCGAAGCTAAAAAGGTAGAAGTAGTACATCGTCTTTTTTTGACTCGAGTCATTTTCCCAACGACCTCAATATTTTCGCTCTCGAGCGAATCACAATCTGGTGGGCTTGCAGAGTCGTCCTTAACTGGGAATGAAGGTTTGGTCGGCTTGGGTCTTCTGTCAAAGACACCCGAGGTAGATATGAAGTACACGCTACAAACACCGGGATTCGGTATTGTAGTGTCAGCGGACTTTCTCCGGAGAGAGATCGAAGTATCATCAAATTTTCGACGACGTGTTCTGGACTACTCGAGTGCGATCGTTCGGTACGCCTCGCAAACCTGTTATTGCTACCGCTATCACTCTATCGAACAACAAGTGGTAAAGATGATCCTTCTAACGCTTCGCCGCACCGGCAGCGATGAAATCGACATGACTCATGAAAGGATTGGAGTGATTCTTGGGATTCGTAGAGAGGCTGCTTCTACAGCGATAGGTCATCTCTCACATAGGAAACTCGTCCAGCAAAGAAGGAGTCGACTTACTGTGCCAGATTTCATAAGACTCGAGGGCGAAGCGTGCGAATGCTATAACGCCATCTGCAGAATTCTGGGATACTCGAAACTTGAAGTTAACAATGCGAGCTAATGTTCATGTCCTCTGAGATCGCTGACATCAAAGAAGAGGTTCGTCTTCTGCGAGAGGAGTTTGCTCAACTCCGCGATCGACATCTGATGGTCGATAAACAATATTCTGAGACTCTTGAGTCACTCAAGCTACTAACTCAGCATTCAGCGGACGCCGCAAAACGAGCGTGTCGCGCCGCTGAGATGGCCGCCGACTCGGCTACGAGATCGGCAGAAGTGGCGCGGCTGTCGCTCGCGTCTGACGTTGTTATCGCTGCAGAACGTGCAGCCGAAGCTGCTGCGGCTGCCGCGCAGGCCGCCGTAGAAGCCGCTGCTGCAGCCTCTGCAGCATGCGCAGCGGCAGCGGAAGCTGCAGCGAGACAGGCTGAGGAAGCCGCATTACAGGCGGCATCGGAGGCTGCGGAAGCGACGCGGCGAGCCACGCAAGCGGCCTCCGAGGCCGTAAAAATGGCGTCGCTCGCAGCTGAATCAATTCAGATTGCACGCAGTAAGCAACCCAAGTAGCCCTCAAGACTGACGTTGCTTCAATCGAAAGTTTTCAATCTTTGAATTGGTTACGTGACGTTCGAATTCATATAGAGAGCGCTACGGCTCATTATTCGTCTCACTGCGCC
>JBIIHO010000045.1:0-9362 GCA_044235605.1 Steroidobacteraceae bacterium
CGAGATCGGCGGCGATGCGATCGGGCGCTCGCACCAGCGAGCCCGCAAGGTCCGCCATGAGCGAACGTGAGTAATATCCGTCACGCGAAGTCTCGAGCGAACCGTACATGCCCGTCGCCATGACGAAGATGGCGATACCGCAGCCGAGCACGACACCCACCGCGACTGCCTGCAACCAGAGGCGGCGTAAGTCCCTCAATAATTTACGATCGAGCGGCGTCACCAATGCAACTCGGAAGGCGGCACTCGCGCGGGATTACGCTCAATCGACCGAATGAGTCCGTCGGCGAACCGTACGACGCGATCACCAAGCCTCGCGATATCGGCGTTGTGCGTGATGAGCAAGCTCGTCGTACCGAGCCGCTCGTTGATTTGCAGAATCGACTCGAGCACGCGGATACCGGTTGCGACATCGAGCGCGCCCGTCGGTTCGTCACAGAGCAGTACGCTCGGTCGCTTGGCGATCGCGCGAGCGATCGCGACACGCTGCTGTTCACCGCCCGAGAGTTGAGCTGGGAAATGCGTCATGCGCTCACCTAAGCCGACCAATGCAAGCGCCTCCTCGGCCGGCATCGGCGAGTCGGCGACTTCGGTCACGAGCTCGACGTTTTCGCGCGCGGTGAGGCTTGCGATAAGGTTATAAAACTGGAACACGAACCCGACGTGATGACGACGGTAGTCGGTGAGCTCTGCATCGGTCGCCGTCGACAGTTCGAGGTCGCCAAAACGCACGCTTCCAGCGGTGGGGCGATCGAGACCGCCCAATATATTGAGCAGTGTCGACTTTCCGGATCCTGAAGGTCCGAGCAGCACGAGTAGCTCGCCGGGGTCGATATGCAAATCGATGCCTTGCAGCGCGTGAACCGCCGCTACACCTTCACCGTATGTCTTGCGCAGCCCCCGCAACTCGAAAACGGGTGGGTGCGAGGCTGTCATCCCACCCAAGCCCGCGCATTTCGGAAGAGACGCATCCAACCCGAATACTCGGCGTTACCCGGTGGGCGCCAAGACATCTGTACCGAGCGGAATACGCGCTCGGGATGAGGCATCGCGAGCGTCACGCGACCATCGAGATTACAGAGCGCGGCGAGTCCGTTCGGCGAACCGTTGGGATTGGCGGGATAACGCGTCGCGATTTCGCCGGCGCGGACGACGTATCGGAGCCCTACCGTGCCCGAGGACTCGCAGGCGGCCGTCTGCGCCGCGTCCGTAAATTCCGCCCGCCCTTCACCATGTGAAACGGCAATCGGCAGCACGGAACCGGTCATGCCCATGAAGAAAATGGAGGGTGTCGACATCACTTCGACGAGCGTCGCACGTCCCTCGAATTGTTCAACGCGATTACGCACGAAGCGCGGCCAATGCGCCGCCCCGGGGACGATCGGTGCGAGCTGCGCCATCATCTGACAACCATTGCAAATGCCGAGCGCGAAGGTCTCGCGGCGGGCAAAGAATTCGGCGAATGACTCGCGCATCTGCGGATTGAAAAGAATCGACTTCGCCCAGCCTTCGCCGGCACCCAGCACGTCACCGTACGAGAACCCGCCGCAAGCGACGAGGCCGCGGAACTCAGTGAGATCGCGACGGCCCGCGATGAGATCGGTCATGTGGATGTCGTGCGCTTCGAACCCCGCGCGATCGAACACAGCCGCCATCTCGGATTGGCTGTTGACGCCCTGCTCGCGCAGCACCGCGATCTTGGGACGCGCGCCGCGATTGATGAAGGGCGCGGCGATGTCTTCGTCGGCATCGAAGCTGAGCACCGACTGTAACGGCAGCGTGGCGAGCGAGGTCGACGCTTCGAACTCTTCTTGCGCGCAGTCCGGGTCGTCGCGCAGCGCGCGCATTCGATGACTCGTCGACGACCACTCGCGCTTCAAGGCTTCCCAAGATTCGTCGATCACGAGCTTGCCCGCTGCGATGCGGATGCGATCGGACTTGGGCTCGACGCGACCGATGACCGCGCTGCAATGTCCCACCCCGTGCTTGAACAACACACCAAGCACATCGGCGCAGTTTTCCACGTGAACCTGAAGCACGACGCCTGGCTCTTCGGCAAAGAGCGCCGCAAGCGCCGCGGCCTTGTTGCCAAGCTCACTCGGATCTTTCATGCCGATGTTGACGTCGATGCCGCAGTGACCCGCGAAAGCCATCTCGATCAGCGTCACCGCGAGACCGCCATCGGAACGATCGTGATACGCGAGCACGGCATCGAGCGCACGCAATTCGGCGAGTGCGGCGGCAAGTCCTTTCAAGAGTTGCGGATCGTCGAGATCAGCGGGGGTCTCACCGAGTCCGCCGTAGACCTGGGTCAGCACCGAGCCGCCGATACGATTTCGCCCTTCGCCGAGGTCGATGTAGATGAGCGAGGTGTAACCCCGATCGGTACGCAGTTGCGGCGTCCAGCATCGACGTACGTCGCCGACCGGTGCGAACGACGATACGATGAGCGAGACTGGGGCGACGACGGATTTTTGATCGCCGGACTCATCTTTCCAGGCGGTACGCATGGAGAGCGAATCTTTACCCACCGGAATGGCAATACCGAGAGCGGGACAAAGCTCTTCGCCCACCGCTTTCACGGCATCGTAGAGCGCGGCATCTTCACCGGGCTCGCCGCAAGCGGCCATCCAGTTGGCCGACAACCGAATGTCGCCAAGACGTCTGACGTCCGCGGCGAGTAGGTTCGTGATCGACTCGGCAACGGCAAGCCGCGCCGCCGCGCGCGAATCGAGGATGGCGACTGGCGTACGCTCACCCATCGCCATGGCCTCACCCGCGTGACCAAAATAATCCGCCGTGGTCACACCGCAATCGGCGACCGGAACCTGCCACGGCCCGACCATCTGATCGCGAGAGATCATGCCGCCGACCGTGCGATCACCGATGGTGACGAGGAAGGTTTTATCAGCGACGGCCGGGAATCGCAGCACGCGACGCAAGGCCTCGCGCGGGTCGATGGTCGTGACGCCGAAGTCGAGCGTGCGCGGCTTAACCGAGGCAACGTCTCGCAGCATCTTAGGCGCTTTACCAAGCAACACTTCGATGGGCATGTCGACCGGCGAGTCGTTGAGCAAAGAATCTTTGACGAGCAACCGGCCGTCATCCGTCAATGTACCGATCACGGCATGCGGACAGCGCTCGCGCGCGCAAAGCGCGGCGAACTCATCGAGTGACTCGGCGCCGACGACGAGTACGTAGCGCTCCTGCGACTCGTTGCACCAAAGCTCCATAGGCGACATGCCGGGCTCATCGTTTGCGATCGCACGCAGGTCGACGATGGCACCGCGACCACTGTGGGCAACGGCCTCGGGCACGGCGTTTGAGAGCCCGCCCGCACCGACATCGTGAATGAGCAAGATCGGATTGCGATCACCGCGCGCCCAGCAACGATCGATGACTTCTTGAGCGCGACGCTGCATCTCGGGGTTGCCGCGCTGCACAGAGGCAAAATCGAGATCAGCAGTCGAAGCGCCCGCGCCCACCGAAGAGGCCGCGCCGCCCCCGAGTCCGATGAGCATCGACGGACCGCCCAAGACGACGATCTTCGCGCCGGGCGGGCAATCGCGTTTTTCGATATGCGATCGACGAACATTGCCGAGACCGCCGGCGATCATGATGGGCTTGTGATAACCGCGGAATCGCGTGGCGGAGTCACCCGCAGCCTGAATTTCGAGCGTGCGGAAATAACCGTTGATTCCCGGTCGTCCAAACTCGTTGTTGAATGCCGCCGCGCCAATGGGCCCTTCGAGCATGATGTCGAGCGCCGAGGCGATGCGATCGGGTTTACCGGGGCTGGGCTTACCAGGCAGTGATTCCCACGGCTGCTCGAAACCCGGAATTCTTAGATGGGACACTGAATAACCGACGAGCCCTGCTTTCGGTTTTGCACCAATGCCGGTCGCCCCCTCGTCACGGATTTCGCCACCTGAGCCGGTCGATGCACCGGGGAACGGCGAGATCGCCGTCGGGTGATTGTGCGTCTCGACCTTCATGAGAATGTCGATCGGCTCGACTTGCGCGCCGTAGACACCCGTCTCGGGATCGGGGAACCAGCGACGCCCGTGGGCGACGCCCTCGATGACGGCGGCGTTATCTTTGTAGGCACTCAGCACGCCCTGCGGGGCGTGCGCATGAGTATTGCGGATCATGGCGAACAGCGATTTCTTCTGCGGCTCACCATTGATGATCCAGTCGGCGTTGAAGATCTTGTGCCGACAGTGCTCGGAGTTCGCCTGCGCGAACATCATGAGTTCGACGTCACTCGGATCGCGGCCGAGCTCGCCAAATGCCTTGAGCAGATAGTCGATCTCGTCGGCCGATAGCGCGAGACCGAGCTCAGTGTTTGCCGTCTCGAGCGCTGCGCGACCAGTCTTCAAAGATATTCGTCTTAAAGACCTCGGCGACTCGACGGTGAAAAGCGCGTCGGCCTTCGAGACCTCGTCGATCACGATCTCTGTCATGCGATCGTGCAACAGGGGCGCAATCACCTCGAGCGCCGCGCGATCGAGCAGTGAACTGCACGTCAATCGATATTCGATGCCGCGCTCGATGCGCCGCACGGCCGCAAGGCCGCAGACCTTGGCAATGTCTGTGGCCTTACTCGCCCATGGTGAAATGGTGCCCGGACGCGGAATCACCCAAAGCGTCTGCGCACCGGCGACACCCGTAACGTCACTGAAAGGAGCTTCACTGAGAGGCGCTTCACTGCGAGACCCGTAGTGGAGCAGCGACTCGAGTGTGCGGCTTTCCTCTGTGCTGAGATCACGCGACAGGTCGACGAAATGGACGAAGCGCGTATCGACGGCTTCGATGGCACCGACCACAGCGCGCAAGCGCAGCAACAACTTGCGTAAACGGAAGCCAGAGAGCGCGGGTGCGCCGCGTACGAGCATGGGTACGGTAAGGCCTATTTCTTAGACCCGTCGCCCGCCGGCGGCGGAAAGACGGGCATCGGGAATTGGGCCACGTTCGACCCTTCGTAGCTGCTGATCTTGCTGACACCCTGCTTTTTGACTTCGTCGATGCGCAGGACTGAGTGCAGCGGCAGGTAGCTGCGCTTGACACCCTCGAACTCGGACTTGATGCGCTCCTCGCCCGGATCGAGCACGACGGTCGAGCGCTCGCCGAAGACGAGCTCTTCAATCTCGATGAAACCGAACAGACTGCCGTGATTGACCTTGCGGGCGTAGACCTCGTAGATCTTGCCTTGGTTCACGAACATCACTTTATAAATGTGGCTGGCAGGCATGGTGTCGGTGTCGTGAAGTGGCGGAGAGGGTGAGATTCGAACTCACGTGCCGGGATTAACCGACCATCCGATTTCGAGTCGGCGCCGTTATGACCACTTCGGTACCTCTCCGGAGCCGGGTATTCTACCCGACATGACTCGGACCGGGACAGTCCGAAGGGTGCTCCGGACCCTTCTTCCGCTCGTGGTTTTGCTGGCGCTAGCCGGCTGCGGCCGCAGCGATTTACTGAATGAAATCCGCGAACGCGGCGAATTGCGCGTGGCCACCCTGAACGGGCCGACCACCTATTACTTGGGTCCCGAGGGCCCCGAAGGCCCGGAATACCAGTTGGCGGAGCGTTTCGCGGCCGAACTCGGGGTCAAACTCACCCTGGTCGTCGAGTCCGATCGTCAGGGTTTGCGAAACGCTCTGCGCGACAAGCGGGCAGATCTTGCCGCCGCGCAGTTATCGTGGAGCCCACGTTGGCGCCCGGTCGCCCTGCCCTCCGAGCCCTACTCGGAGTCCCCACTCTTCTGGATTCATGCCAAAGACCAGCCGCGACCGAAGTCGATCGAAGAAATCTCGAAGAGACGCGTGATCGTGATGGACGAAAGTGCCGAACTCAACTGGCTCGAGCAGCAACCTTCCATCGGCCGCAAACGAATCCGCTATACCGTGGTGCCGCGCAACGTCGGCCGCGATACCCTCGAACTCATCGCTTCCGGGCGCGGCGATATCACGTTGATGGATGGCCGAGAGTTCGCGGCGGCACGCGCGCTGCATCCCTCACTCGAAGTGGCTTTCGCTTTACCCGAACGTCGGGAGCTCTATTGGATGGTGCGCCGTGACGGCCGAGACCTCCTCACGCGAGTCAATGAGTTCCTAGAGCGAGAGCGCAAGACGATTCCGCCGCCCACGCTCGAGATCGAAGCACTCACCCGTCCGCTCGTGTTGCCGCGTGCAAATTCCGAGCAATTACTGATCGACATGGAAGCGAGACTTCCCGAAATTCGCGAATTCTTTGAAGAAGCTGCAGAGCTCTCGGGTCTCGATTGGCGACTTATTGCTGCGGTGGGTTATCAGGAGTCGATGTGGGATGCTGATGCCGTGTCGCCTTTTGGCGCTCAGGGTCTCATGATGTTGATGCCGCGTACGGCACGCTCACTCGGCGTGAACAATCCGTTCGACGAGCGAGAGAGCATCCTCGCGGGTGCCCGCTACCTCGCGCAGCTCTACGCTACGATTCCTTCGCGTGTCCGCGATCCGGACCGGCTTTGGATGGCCATTGCCTCGTACAACATGGGTTACGGCCATCTCGAAGACGCTCGTGTGCTCACCGCGAGACAGGGTGGTGACCCCGATGCCTGGATCGACGTGCGCGAGCGGCTGACGCTGCTCTCAGAGGAGTTCTGGTATCTGCAAGCCAAGAACGGCTACGCGCGCGGATTCGAGACCAAGCAGATGGTCGATCACATTCAGCAGTATCTCGCGCTCATGCGCCAAAGTTTCCCGGACGACGCCGCGCCGATGACTAGCGCCGGGCTCGAAAAAACGCGCTAAGCAACTCGCCGCATTCCTCGGCCAGAACGCCGCCGAACACATCGACTCTATGATTGAGCGCCGGGATGGCAAAGACGTCGGCGATGCTCCCGGCTCCTCCGGCCTTCGGATCCCAGGCCCCGAATACCACACGACCCACACGAGCATGGACCAGCGCCGAGGCGCACATGATGCAGGGCTCTAAGGTGACGTACAACGTCGAATCGTTGAGTCGATAGTCACCAGCGCGTTTTGCAGCATCGCGTAGCGCGACGATTTCAGCGTGAGCCGTCGGATCGTGGCTATGAATGGGACAGTTCGCGCCCTCGCCGATCACTTCTGTTCCGCGGACGAGCACGGCGCCAACGGGAACCTCGCCGCGATCGGCAGCCTTTTGCGCCAAGACCAAAGCGTGGCGCATGAACTCAGTGTCGGAGAGCATCGGCATGGGCGGATTAGACACCAATACGTTCAGCGTCCGAAACCCGCGGGCAAAGCCGGATCGGACGGATTAACCTCACGCAGTCGGGCGTATGCTCGCTCTGCGGCGAGGCGATCACTCTCTTGAGTTGCCCACACGGCCAGAGCAATGAGCGACTCTCGATGAAAACGACGCTGTAGCCCCCGCTCAAGCACACGCTTCGCCTCGGCTCGACGATCCGCATCGTCGAGCGACAAGGCATAAACGTATCGGAAGCGCGTCTCGTCGGGTGCGGCACGATATGCCGCAGCAAACTCGGCCAAGGCCTCAGACTTTCGGCCCTGCCTCACGAGCGAAAAACCAAGTGCCTCATGCAGGGCCGGCGCTGAGGCGTTTCTTTGAAGCCCGCCCCGTATGACAGCCTCCGCGTCACTCTCGCGACCCGATGCGCGCAGTAGATCGGCGAGGTTCGCGTACGCCGGAATGAACCGCGGCTCGATGACGATCGCTCGGCGCAGACTCTGCTCGGCGGCCGCGCGTTCACCTCGCGCGAGCTGAAGCTCCGACAAATTTAGCCACGACTCACCTCGACTCAAATCGTGACTCAGCGCTCGCTCGAGGTCGCTGACCTCGGCGTCAAGCCGCGCACGATCGGACTCGCTCAAAGACTCTCTCATCGGAATCAACTGCTTCGATGCCTCGTGACGTACCGCGCGGGCCGCATCACCCAGCATCGGGCCCAGCAGCGACGCACGACGCTCGAGTGGCAACTCGGCCTGTGCGAGCAGTGCTTGGTAACGAACGAGTGAATCGGCATCAGCGAGCTGTCTGCGGACGGTTGCGGTAGGCACGTCGCCGGGATGGCGCGCTAAGAGTTCGATGGCAGAGGCGCGAACGATAGCAGGCTGCCTCGGGTCATCGAGCAGACCCAGGAGCTTCGAGACGGCACCGACCTCATCGCGTCGTCCCGCGTGCAACGCGGCCGCGAATTGCGGTCTCTCGCGATACGCCTCACCGTACCAGCGCTGCATAACGTTATCTGCCCACTGCGCATCGCGGTCCGCATGACAGTCGTTGCAGGCATTCGGCACACCAAGACGCGCGGTGAGATCGGGGCGCGGCACATGAAACCCGTGGTCGCGACGCCCATCGATCACCATGTAAGTCTCCTCGCGCATGTGGCAGTTCACGCACTGCGAAGTATTCGCCTCATGGTGATGGTGCTTCGGAGTGTCGAACTCGACCGCTGCATGACACTGCGTGCAGGTTTCGTTACCTGGCTTCTTGAGTTTTTGGGAATGCGGATCGTGGCAGGCGGCGCAGGTCACCCCCGCGGCGTACTTGCTGCTTTGCAAAAAGGAGCCCCAGACAAATACTTCGCCCTGCTGATGACCATCCGGGTGATACAGACCTTCGGATAGCATCGCGGGCAGATAGTGATCGAGTAAGGCGTCCCCCGCTTTCGCTCCCTCGGAAAACTGCGCCCGCCGCGAATGACACGCTGCGCAGGTTTGCATCTCCGCGGCTGCGCGATCCTCACCGACTCCAGTGAGATACGGCGCATTTGGCGATTGCACATGAGAGGAGCCCGGACCGTGACAGGCCTCGCACCCGACGGAAAGATCGGACCACGTCGTTGCGAACGTCAGGCGCTCCGCATCAAAGTTTTTACGGATATTCGTCGAGTGGCAGTCCGCACACATGACATTCCAATTTTGAGCGGGCTGCGTCCAGTGCAGTTCGTCGCGGTGATCGATGCGCTCGGTGGGATAAAGATGAAACCAGCGCTGTCCACCCTGCTCACGGGCACGCGTATCCCAACTAATCGATAGCGCTTGTAGTCGCCCGCCCGGAAGCTCCACGAGATACTGCTGTAAGGGCTCGACCCCGAAGGTGTACTTCACCTCAAAATCTTGGAGCGAGCCATCGGGTCCGTCGGTCCGAACGAAAAATCGATCGTCACGACGAAAAAATGTGGTGGTGACACCGGCGTATCGAAAGGTCGAATTATCGAAGTTGGCAAGGACCGTCTGACCGGACGCGTATTGCATCGCCTTGGCGTGTTGCGAGCCCTGCCACGTCGTGTGTTCGTCCGCATGGCAATCCGCGCAGCGCGCGCTGCCGACGAAGGTCGGTGCAGCATGACTCGTCGAGTCGGGCACAACATTCAT
>JBIIHO010000270.1:0-2800 GCA_044235605.1 Steroidobacteraceae bacterium
CATGTGAAAAATTTCAAGGCGCCAAGGAAGGCCCTAACCGGACTCGATGCTGAGACGGTTGCCGGTCTCATCGTTGCTTCGACTGATATCGCACTCATCGTCGATCGTCGCGGAGTCATTCGCGATCTCGCCATACCGAACCTCGAACTGCTCGAGGAGCTCGGGGGTGACTGGATCGGTAAATCTTTGATCGACACGGTAACGGAAGACAGTCGTCCCAAGGTCGATTTATTGCTTGCCGATCGTGCTGCAGGTGAGGTTCGCGCGAGGCAAGTTAATCATCCGCTTCGCGACGGACGCACCATTCCTATCGTCTATGCGCTTTCGCCGCTCGATGAAGAGGGGCGGTGTGTCGCGCAGGGGCGAGATCTTCGGGCAGTCGCTGCGCTACAGCAAAGACTCATCGAGGCGGAACAAGCGCTCGAGCGCGACTACACGAAGCTACGACTGGCTGAGACCCGATATCGCCTGCTGCTGCAGTCGATCGGAGATGCAGTGCTCACGGTAGACGCTGGCACGCAGAAAGTCATCGAGGTCAACCCCGCGGCAGCGCGGCTCTTTGGTGAGGATGCGAAGCGACTTGCGGGTCGATCTTTCGACGAGTTTTTCAGTGCGCAGACCGGACGTTTAGTCGGCGACTGGCTGACGGGTCTGCGAACTGCGGGTCGCGCCGAACCGCTGCGAGTCCGCCCGCCCGGTGAAAAGCGCGATTTTCGTCTGAACGGAATACTATTTCGTCACGAGAATGCGTCTCACGCGTTGCTGCGCCTTGAGCCTCTCGGTGAGGCGATCGTCTCGAGCGGTCCTTCCATGGGACCGAGCGCCTTGGCAGAAGTGGCGCTTCGATTGCCGGATGCCATCGTCGTCACGACGACCGACGGTCGTATCGTGACGACTAATCGGGCCTTTCTCGATCTGGTGCAACTCGCCACCGACGAATTGGCGCGAAATGAAACCTTGGAGCGTTGGCTTGGAAGGCCGGGCGTCGATCTTGGGGTGTTAGTCGCGAACCTGAAGCAGCACGGCAGCGTGCGGTTGTTTGCTACCACGATACGAGGCGAATACGGCGCGATCACTGACGTCGAGATTTCGGCGGTGGCCATCAACGAGGGCGCCGAGGCCTGCCTCGGGTTCTCGATTCGTAACGTGGATCGTCGTCGTCCCAGCGAGGCTCGGCCGGGTCGAGAGCTACCGAGGTCGGTCGAGCAACTCACGGAGCTCGTGGGGCGGGTGTCGCTCAAGGAGCTTGTGCGCGAGACCACCGACGTCATCGAGCGGCTCTGTATCGAGGCGGCACTCGAACTCACCCGTGACAATCGCGCCTCGGCCGCAGAAATGCTGGGGCTTTCTCGCCAAAGTCTCTACGTGAAGCTACGTCGTTACGGGTTAGGGGATCTCGACGGCCAGGTCTGAGCGGTTGGGGTGAGAGTAGGGTCGGACCAGTTTGACCCGTTACGTGTAATCTTCAATTGACACTTCAAGGTGTCATCGCTATTTTCCAGTCATGGCACGGCCCGCTGGCAGGCTGATTTTCGAACGTCGCCCCGCATGGCCGGCCATGCTGGAGCTGCTTAAGCCCGTCACTTGGTTTCCGCCCATGTGGGCGTTTCTTTGCGGCATCGTCGCCTCCGGCGCCTCTCCTTCGGGTCACTGGCCGCTCATCTTCTCGGGAGTGATCCTCGCCGGTCCGCTCATTTGCGGTACCAGCCAGGCCGTCAACGACTGGTTCGACCGTCATGTCGATGCCATCAATGAGCCGCGTCGACCGATTCCCTCGGGCCGAATGCCCGGACGCTGGGGTCTCTACATCGCGATCGTGTGGACCGTCATCTCCCTCACTGTCGCAGCTCTGCTCGGCCCGTGGGTGTTGGCGGCCTCGGCGCTCGGTATGGCGCTCGCTTGGGCGTACAGCGCTCCGCCGTTCCGTCTGAAGCGCAATGGTTGGTGGGGGAATTCCGCCGTCGCACTGTGCTACGAGGGTGTGCCATGGATCACGGCCGTCGTAGTGATGACGAGTGTGCTCCCACGTGTCGAAACGGTAGCCATCGCCTTGCTCTACAGCGTCGGTGCACACGGAATCATGACGCTCAATGATTTCAAGTCCGTGCAGGGTGATCGACGCATGGGAGTGGGTTCCTTACCGGTGCGCCTGGGCGTCGAAAACGCAGCGCGAGTTGCTTGCGCGGTGATGGTACTCGCGCAAATCGCCGTGATCGTTCTGCTCGTATTCTGGAATCGGGAGATGTACGCCGGTCTGATTGCGGCGCTCCTGATCGGACAAATATTGATGATGGGGCGACTGCTGCGCCGCCCCGCTGAGCTTGACGTCTGGTACAACGCCCTCGGTGTTCCGCTGTACGTGCTCGGCATGATGGTGAGCGCAGTCGCGTTGAGATCGCTCCCATGAGCGCTCGAGAGGTGACGACGATGGGAACGAATTCGGCACGTTCGATGGGCTGGCTTGGCATCTTCCGCTTGGGTCTGGTGCAGGCATCGATTGGAGCCGTGGTGGTCATCACCACGTCCACGCTCAATCGAGTTCTCGTGGTGGAACTCGCCCTCCCTGCGATGTTGCCGGGAATCTTGGTTGCCCTACATTACTTCGTTCAGGTGTTTAGGCCGCGCCTCGGCTACGGCAGCGACGTGGGCGGGCGACGTACGCCGTGGATCATCGGCGGTATGGCCGTACTTGGTCTTGGGGCTCTCGGCGCCGTGCTGTCGACCATGCTCATGGTTTCTAATCTTTGGTTAGGAATCGCCGGCGCGGTTGTGGCCTTTCTTTTCGTCGGTCTTGGTGTCG
>JBIIHO010000046.1:0-9339 GCA_044235605.1 Steroidobacteraceae bacterium
GAGCGTCAAGCTTGTGGCAGAAGTAGGTGTAGGGACGATCGCAGCCGGCGTCGCCAAGGCACATGCCGATGTCGTGCTCGTGAGTGGGCACGATGGCGGAACGGGCGCATCGCCGCTCACCTCCACCACCCACGCCGGCCTGCCTTGGGAGCTCGGACTCGCCGAGACGCATCAGACACTGGTACTCAACAACTTACGCAGCCGTATTGTGGTCGAGACGGATGGCCAACTTAAGACGGGCCGAGACGTCGCGATCGCCGCACTGCTCGGTGCCGAGGAGTTCGGATTTGCAACCGCGCCGTTGGTCACCGTGGGTTGCATCATGATGCGCGTTTGTCACCTTAATACCTGCCCTGCAGGCGTGGCGACGCAGGACCCGCGCTTGCGTGAGCGCTTCGCTGGGAAGCCCGAGCACGTCGTCAACTTCATGCGTTTCGTCGCGACTCAGATGCGCGAAATCATGGCCGAACTCGGGTTCCGAACGATCAATGAAATGATCGGTCGCGTCGATCGTCTCGAGCCCACCGCAGCTATCGACCACTGGAAGGCGCAGGGATTCGATTTCAGCAACATCCTTTATCAACCGGATTCGGGGCCCGAGGTGGGTCGATTCCAGACCATCGAGCAAGATCACGGGCTCGACAAGTCGCTCGACGTTACGACGCTGCTCGATCTTTGTCGTCCGGCCATCGAACGTGGCGAGCGCATCGAGGCGAGTCTGCCGATCCGTAACGTGAATCGCGTCGTCGGCACCATCACGGGTAGTGAAATCACTCGCAAGTGGGGTAGCGCCGGATTACCGGACGATACGATCCGAATCCGATTCAACGGGTCGGCTGGTCAAAGTTTTGGTGCGTTCATGCCCCGCGGTATGAGTTTCACTCTCGTGGGTGATGCCAACGACTACGTTGGCAAGGGTCTCTCCGGCGGGCGCATCGTCGTGCATCCGTCGCCTGCTGCCACCTTCAAGGCCGAAGAAAACATGATTGTCGGCAACGTGGCGCTTTATGGTGCGACGGCCGGCGAAGCGTTCATTCGTGGTCAGGCCGGCGAGCGCTTTGCGGTGCGTAATAGCGGTGTCGATGCCGTCGTCGAAGCGGTCGGCGATCACGGCTGTGAGTACATGACGGGTGGTCGCATCGTCATTCTGGGGCCGACGGGTCGAAACTTCGGAGCCGGAATGTCGGGCGGCGTAGCCTATGTCTTCGACGAAGCGTCGCAGTTTGCTCCGCGTATCAATATGCAAATGGTCGAAGTCGGACGCGTTGAGGACGTGGAAGAGGCGGAAGACTTGCGACGCCTCATCGCGCGGCATGCAGAGCTCACGGGTAGCACGGTAGCGGAGAGAATCCTCGCCGCGTGGCCTACGCAGCTGCCGAAATTCGTGCGAGTCATTCCCAAGGATTACAAGCGAGTACTCGCCTGTCTCAAGCGTGCACACGACCAAGGCCTGTCAGGTGACGAAGCGACGATGGCAGCCTTCGAAGAGAACTCGCGCGACCTCGCTCGCGTGGGAGGCAACTGATCATGGGCAAGCCGACCGGATTCATCGAATATCTGCGTGAGAGCCCGCTCGACCGCTCGCCGCTCGAGCGTGTGAAAGACTGGAAAGAGTTCCATCACGATCTCGACGAGAAACGCCTCCGCAATCAGGCAGCGCGCTGCATGGACTGCGGAGTGCCGTTCTGCCATACCGGAAAACTCATGAGTGGCGGAGCCTCAGGCTGCCCAGTCAACAACCTCATTCCCGAGTGGAACGATCTCGTCTATCGCGGGCTTTGGCGCGAGGCGCTCGATCGGCTTCACAAGACCAATAATTTCCCCGAGTTCACCGGTCGAGTTTGCCCCGCACCATGCGAGGGATCGTGCGTGCTCGGTATCAACGCGCCCCCGGTGACCATCAAAAATATCGAGAATGCGATCATCGAGCGGGGATTCGAAGAAGGTTGGGTCGTGCCAGAACCGCCGGCAACCCGTACCGGTAAGCGAGTGGTCGTGGTGGGGTCAGGCCCCGCGGGCCTTGCTGCCGCACAACAGCTCAATCGCGCAGGTCACATCGTCACGGTACTCGAGCGTGCGGATCGCCCCGGCGGTTTGCTGATGTACGGAATCCCGAACATGAAGCTCGACAAAGAATCCGTCGTGATGCGCCGCATCAAGCTGCTCGAGCAGGAAGGGATCAAGTTCATCTGTAACGCCAATGTGGGTGACAACTACGAGGCGCAGATGATGCGGCGTGACTTCGACGCCGTCGTGCTCTGCACGGGCGCCTCGCAGCCGCGTGATCTCCCCGTTGAAGGCCGGAAACTCGGCGGTGTTCATTTCGCGATGGATTACCTCACGGGCGCGACCCAGGCGATGCTCGGAAAGGGCCCCGCAAAAGCGAAGATTCATGCCAAGGGCCTAGACGTCGTCGTGATCGGTGGCGGCGATACGGGTACTGATTGCGTGGGTACCGCGATGCGCCAGAGTTGCCGGACGCTTACTCAGTTCGAAATCATGCCGAAGCCGCCGACCGAGCGCGCCGTCGACAATCCTTGGCCGGAGTGGCCGCGCGTCTACAAAATGGACTACGGGCAGGAAGAAGCGGCAGCGAAGTTTGGCCAGGATCCTCGGGCCTACCTCACGACGATCAAAAAATTCGTAGGTGATGAAGACGGGCGAGTCAAAGAAATCATCACTGTCGAGGTGCGTTGGGATAAGGACGACAAAGGCCAGTTTATGCCGGTCGAGCAGGTGGGCACTGAGCGATCCCACTCTGCGCAGCTCGTTCTGCTCGCCATGGGGTTCACGGGGCCGGAAATCTCCTTGCCGCAGGACCTGGGTCTCGAGCTCGATGAGCGTCTCAACATGAAGGCGGCATACGGTGAGTACGCCACTAACGTCCCGGGAGTCTTTGCCGCGGGAGACTGTCGTCGCGGGCAAAGTCTCGTCGTCTGGGCCATCAACGAGGGTCGGGGTGTCGCCCGCGAATGCGATCGTTGGTTGATGGGGCGAACGGATTTGCCCTGACATCGAACCACTCAAACCAAAAAAAACCCCGCGTGTGCGGGGTTTTTTCTGAGTTGAGGCTTCCCGGGACGGTCGCTGTAAGCCGCTGCAAATGGGCGACTACGCGGGCGCCTAATGTGTCCGGCTTGAACCCTCGAGAGGTTCCCGGGAGCCACCAAACGAGGCCGCTACCCGACCGTGCTCGCGCCGACCGCCAGGGCTATGAGGTAAAAAAACCTCAAAAGCCAGCGCAGCATTTGAAATCAACAACTTACGTGTTGTTCAATGACTACGCCAAATTGGAGTATACACGGAAGTTGTGTTCCTGGAAGTGTGCGTTTCGCGACGCACGTCACAACTTGCCAATCAATTTCCCCAATGCGGACCACGCGAGAGCTCAACGAGCTCGTAGTAGGTCTGCATGTAGCCTGCGACCTGGCCCTTCAGGAAGATGTACTCACCATCGGCGGTGCACCACACGTCGTAGGGCGGGTGTTCCTGAGGCAGTTCGGGGTTGGCGACGAACTGAAAGTGCAGCGCATCGAATGTCCCGGCGCCGACGGTCACTTTCTCTGGGCCCACGAAAACGATGTTGAGACCAATGGAAAAGAGCATCGGCCCGGTCGCGCCACGGTGATCGGGCGAGGACAACAGCATCTGCGGAATGCGCTGCACCACACCCGGTTTCTTTTGATCGATTAGGCGCAGATGCCAGGCATCGCAGGCGATCGCATGGTTCTGGAAAGTGAGCAGTGGTGTCGCGGTGTCCATACGCTGCGAGACGCGACCCTCGAGTGAAGTCCAGGTCTCGCACTCGGCGTACTGCGGATGGAAGCGGAACCAGCCCGAACCCATGAATTTACTGCCGACCGAAAGTCGGACGAAGCAATCAGTGGGCATCCAGCCTGCATCGAGCGAGTAGGTGATGTCGCGCATCACCGAGGGCCGATCGTCAATTTCGCAGTGGGCGGTGCAGGTGCGAGTGCCATCTGCATGTACGTCGATTCTGAAGTATTCGCGACCTCGCTCCTGATTGAGACGCTCGGGTTTCTTACTGGTGTAGAGCACCTTGCCCATCACACTTCGATGGTCTCGTTGCAGGATGGGTAGCTTCGGATCGACGGGAGCGTTGGCCATGAGTGATTCCTCTGAAACTCGTCGCGATTGTAAAGCTCAGCCCGCAGCGTTGGTCCACTGACGCGCTTCACGCGCCGCAGCGCGGAAATGAGGCAAGTTGTAGATGAGCAGCGCACCGCCGATCACCGACACAGTCATCGCCACGACGAACATGGAGTAACGCAACTGGGATTCGTCGGCGAAGTAGAAATCCGTGACGAGTGCTACCGCCGTGGGGCCTATGAAAAATCCGACAGCGTTCAAGACGAAGTAGTAAAGCGCGATAACCTGTGCGCGCATCGTGGGTGGCGAAATCGAGACGACCGCCGCTGCTCCCGCTGCCGTAGGGGCTGCTGCGCCGAGAGTCGCCGGAATCAGCGCAAGAACGGCGAGTAGCGGGGAGGGCATCAGGGTGAAGGAGCAATAGCCGATCGCCATGACCACGAACGAGACGAGACAGACACGCACGTAGCCATCTTCGTAGCGCGACTGAAAGTAGTCGCTCATCCAACCGCCGATCAGAACGCCCATCAGCCCGAATACGATGGTGATGACGCCGCGCCACTGAATCCAAAACCCGAGTTGCTCTGGCGTCAAAGAATAGGTTCGACGCAGAAACTCGGGAATCCAGAATCCGATGCCGTAAGCCATGATGGCCAGACCCGACAGCGCGAAGAAGAGCACGAGAAACGCGCGCCAGCGGTTGACGACATGCGCCAGTGTCTTATTGACAGGAGACGCGATGGGCTTCAGACCACTGACCAAAAACTCCCTGCGCACGGGCTCACGAATCGTCAGTACGAGCAGTGCGATCAGAAGGCCGGGCAGCCCGACATAGATGAACATGAGTTGCCACGGTTCGTGCCATCCGAGTAACGGGAGTTCAACAGGCCCGATTTCTTTGAGTTTCGGATAAACCGCGCCACCGAAGATGAAAGCGAGTCCGCTGCCACTCGAGACGCCCGCGGTATAGAGCCCGATCGCACGTCCAATTTTCTCAGGAGGAAAGTAGTCTTTAAGTAAGGAGAGGGCCGAGGGGTTAAGAGCAGACTCGCCTGCGCCGACGCCGACTCGAGCGAGGAAGAGTGCCGCGTAGGACGTGGCAAATCCGCAGGCGGCTGTCATGACGCTCCAGAATGCAACGCCCCAGAAGATGAGCCAGCGACGATTGCCGCGATCGGCAAGCCAAGCGATCGCTACACCGAAGAAGGTATAGAACACCGCGAAGGCACCCCCGAGCAGCAAGCTCATTTGCGTATCGCTGATTTGCAGGCTCGCTTTGATGTCGGGGACGAGCAGGGCGATGATTTCGCGATCGATGAACGCGAGAATGTAGGCGAGCAACAGTACGACGACGACGTACCAAGCATAGGCGGGATGCGGGTACGGGACCGTTTTGGTGGGTGCGTCATGACTCGACATCGGGCATCCTCTTGGTCCCCAGGGCGCGCGTAGTTCTAGCCGATTCGGACTCAACTTGAAAGTCAGTCATCATCCCGACTACTACCTGCCGCTGCCCGAGGGACATCCGTTCCCGATGGTCAAGTACACGCTGGTGTACGACCGGCTTCGCGAGGCGGGTTTGTTGCCCGTCGAGAACATCATGCTTCCCGAGGAGGCCTCTCGCACCGATCTCGAGCTGGTTCACACGCGGGAGTATCTCGATCGGCTTTTCGGTCAGGGGTTGAGCGCGCAAGAGCAGCGCGCACTCGGTGTCCCTTGGTCGCCGCGTTTGTTGCGTCGCTCGCGACTTGCCGTTCAGGGAACGATCCTTGCCGCCCATGCCGCACTCGATGACGGTCGCGGAGGCAATCTCGCCGGCGGTACTCACCATGCGTTCCCAGATCACGGTGAGGGGTTTTGCGTCCTGAACGACGTGGCGATTGCGATCCGTAGACTTCAGCGCGAAGGACAAATCGAGCGCGCTCTCGTCGTCGATCTCGATGTACATCAAGGCAACGGTACGGCTGCGATCTTCGAGGGTGACGATTCAGTCTTCACGTTCTCCATGCATGGAGAGCGCAATTATCCCTCGCGAAAAATGCGTTCGACATTAGACATCGGACTGCACGATGGCATCGACGATGACGCTTACCTCTCAACTCTCGAAGATAACCTTCCCCGACTCGTCGAGAAGTTCCATCCCGATATCGTGTTCTATCTCGCCGGCGTCGATGTGGCTGCGGGTGATCGATACGGACGTTTCAATCTGAGCGACGAGGGAGTCCGTGCGCGCGATCGCAGCGTACTCGACTGGACAGCGCGGCATGGACTGCCGCTTGCGATCACGCTCGCCGGAGGCTATTCGCCCAATGCGGTGCGAACAGCCATGCTCCACACCATCGTTTTCGAGGAGGCTATGAAGTGAGTGCTCCGGCATCGAAGCCCCGTCTCATGCAGCGCTTCTTACGCTTCATGTCCGATCGTCGTGTGCTCTCTGATTCGCGCATGCTCGAGTTGTATCCGCCATTCTGGTTCATGCGCATCAAGGTGCTCGAGATGGATCGCGACTGGCGGCACGTGCGTATTCGTCTGCCGCTCAATGGTATTTCCCGCAATCCGGGTGGCGTGATGTTCGGGGGTTTTCAGGCGGCGCTTGCCGATCCGATTGCCGCACTCGCCTGTGCGCGTGTTTTCCCGGGCTATTCGACGTGGACTCGAGGGCTCTCGGTCGATTTCGAACTCGGCGGCAGCACCGATCTCGAGCTCAGATTCGAATTTCCCATCGAACTCGAGTCGAGTATTCGTGAAACGCTCGCACGCGACGATCGTGCGACGCCGTCATTCGAATATGGTTTTTATTTGAGCGACGGGCGGCGCTGTACGCGCATCGTCAACACGGTGGCCATCAGACCGCGTGGCTACAGCCGAGCGACAACGCCTCCCGCACCCAAGACCGGAGTCGACTGATCATCAAAGAGGGTGAGGTCGCCCGATTGAGTGTGAGTGACCGCTTTCTTAGACCGGCTCGAGCATCAGACCGCGCAGCTTCTTGATGGCGTTGGCCTCGAGCTGTCGGACGCGCTCGGCCGATACGCCGTATTTCGCGGCGAGATCGTGCAAAGTCGCTTTTTCAGCGTCACCGGCCATCCATCGACTTTTCACGATATCCCGGCTTCGCTCATCGAGTGACTGCATCGCAGCGACGAGACGAGCGTGCTGATCGTCCTCCCATTCCTCGCTCTCAACCTGGTCGGCCGGGTCGGCGTCGGGGGCGGGCAGATACGCCGCAGGGGCGTGGACTTCATCTTCCTCCGAGTCGAGGGCCATCGGATCGAAAGAGAGATCGCGAGCGGACAAACGCCGCTCCATTTCGGTGACCTCGCGCTCCGAGACGCCGAGCTCCGCCGCTACGGTCCGAGTCTCGTCGGGGGAGAGCCAGGAGAGGTTTTTCTTGAGGCGACGCAGGTTGAAGAACAGTTTGCGCTGCGCTTTCGTGGTGGCGACCTTCACGAGGCGCCAGTTACGAAGGACGTACTCGTGAATCTCGGCACGGATCCAGTGCACCGCGAACGAAACCAGACGGACGCCGATGTCAGGATCGAAACGTTTGACCGCCTTCATCAGGCCGAGATTGCCTTCCTGAATGATGTCGCCCATCGGTAGTCCGTAACCGGCATAGCCGCGGGCGATGTGCACCACGAAGCGCAGGTGCGACAGCACGAGGTCGCGGGCGGAGTCGACATCGCCTTGATCGCGGAAGCGGCGCGCGAGTTCTTGCTCATCTTCGCGAGACAAGACGGGCACCTTCGAGACGCGATCGAGATACGCGTCGAGGCTGCCGAGCGGGCCGGTCAGCGCGAGTTCGGAGTAGCGTGGGGCGAGGACTTGGGATGTCATTCGTGCATGAACCTCCGGCGAAATATTAGCACTCGGCATTTTTGAGTGCTAATACCCTTGTGAGGTTCAGTCGATTCGCCAGAAAATCAATGTCGCCTTAAACGCTTATATTGTTTCAATGAAGATTCAATTAACCACGCGCTTCGATCTTAGCGATCAATCTGGCGGCACCGAGCCATGCGCCCAGCACACCGAGCAGGCCGCCGCCGAAGATCAAGACGAGCGCCTCGAGAGGTTCGAGGCCTGTGAGCGCAAATCGCCCCCCGTAGAGCGATGCGAGACGACCGACTGGCTCGATGAGACTTGCCACGGCGAGGCTCACGATCCCTACCGCAGCGGCGCCGCCCAGCAGCCCGAAGATCATGCCCTCGTACAGAAACGGACGGCGTACGAACGCGTTAGTACCGCCAACCAGCTTAGTGACTTCGATCTGCGAGCGACGGGCCCGAATTTCGAGTCGGATCGCGTTACCCACGACTGCGAGTACGCCCGCCCCGAGCACGACCGCGAAGACTGCAAAAACGTTACGCAGAAGATCGAGGATGGCGGTCAGACGACGGACCCACTCGCCGTCGAACTGCACGGTCTCGACCTCCGGCCAAGCTGAGAGATAGCGCTTCAGCGAATCGACACCTTGGGGGTTGGCATATGCGGTATCCGGACGAACGATGATGACGTGCGGCAACGGGTTGCCCTGCAGCGCATCGAGCGCCGCGCCGAACCCGGAGTACTCGCGAAACTCCTCGAGTGCATCATCAGCCGAAATAAGTGTGACTTCACCCACGCCGGGGCGCTGACGCGCCGCTGCCGCAAGTTGCTCCGCCTTCTCGAGCGGCACATCGGTTTTGAAAAACACTGAGAGCTCGATGGAGTCCGTCACATCACCCGCGGCGATACGGGCATTTTTGACGACCAGCCAAAGAGTCGCGGGTAGCGCCAACGCGATGGCGATCACGAACATCGTCAGCAGGGTGCCGAGCGGCTGGCGGATCAATCGGCCGAAAGCCGACAACAAAGCCTGCACGTGACGGGAAAAGTAAGTTCCGGGCGAAATCATGCCGCAACTCCCGTTCCGGACCTAGGACTCGCACCCGATCCGGGATCGGGGGGCGTCGCGCTGAATACACGCCCGTCGTCGATGAGAATTTCACGCTGCGCGAACTCGCGGACGAGCGCCATATCGTGTGTTGCGATGAGCACCGTCACACCGACGTCCTGAAATCTGCGGAACAAATTCATGACTTCTCGTGCGAGACCGTGATCGAGATTTCCGGTCGGTTCATCGGCGATGAGTACGGTAGGTCGTGCCACTACGGCGCGCGCGATGCCGATGCGCTGCTGCTCACCAATAGAGAGTTCGGCGGGCGAGACTCGCTCTTTTCCGAGTAGCCC
>JBIIHO010000271.1:0-2789 GCA_044235605.1 Steroidobacteraceae bacterium
AGATCGCGATGATCTGGGTTTCTTTGGTCACGGCCGAGGGCTGCGGAGCCGCAGGCTCAACCGCTGCTTCAGCGCGCAGACTACGTTTCAGTTTTTCAACGGGAATTGACACGGTTTCGCCTGGCGGGGTCATGCAGCCTGCCTCCAATCGAGGATCATTTTTAGACACAGGGGATCGACGAACGCCTGTCGATAAGCCTGATCCGCAGCATTCGCCTCGCAGCGATGCGTGATCAAACCTTCGAGCGACAAACGTCCCGCCGCGATCCATTGCAGCACTGCAGTCAAATCAGCGTCCTTCCACTCTGCGGCAACGCGTAAACGCGCTTCCCGCATGAATGCAGTCGTGAAATCGAAACTCATGGGTTCGGTATAGAAACCGGCGAGCGTTACTTCGCCACCGGGCGCGAGCCGACCGATCAGCGAATCGAGGATGCGAGCATCGCCGCTCACGTCGTACACCGCGCGATAGTCGCGACGCGTATCTTCCTCGGGAGCACAGACGCGGTATCCGTCAGCACCCGAGGTGCGGGCAGCGTTTCGCTCCCACACCGTCGGCGCTGGTGCGCCGCTTGCGATCGTGATGCGCGCGAGCAGACGACCGAGTACACCGTGACCCACGATCAACTGCGGGGCCTCAGCATTCGGAGCCGCCATGGCGTGGCGAGCCGTCGCAGCGAGAGCAAGCAATACAGCGTGCTCTCCCAAAGATTCGTCGATAGGCGTCGCACGGACCGCGGGAACGACGAGACGCGAGGCTGCACCGCCGAACAGACCGCGAACATTGCGGTAACAACGCGCACCGGGGACGAACACGCGCTCACCCACTCTACGATCTTTGACGTTTCGGCCGACGGATTCGATGCGACCGACGGACTCGTAACCGGGAACCAAGGGGTAACCCATTCCTGGAAACGTCGGCATCTTTCCGGACCACAGCAAGCGCTCGGTTCCAGTGCTAATACCGCTCCACTCTGTCGAGACGACGATGTCATCGTCCGCAGGGCTATCGAGGGCGAGCCGGTCAAGCGCCAAGCGCTCCGGCCCCTCAATTACCACCGCGAGAGTGTTCCATCCCTGACTCATGCAGGCTCCTCAGCCTGATTTTCCAACTGTCAGTCTACGCTTACGTATTGAGGTGTCAATTAAAACGGACACTTTTTCGGAAAATACCTGTCCCGAGGGCTCGGCGACGGAACGCCCCCTCAGCCTGCTTTTTCGGCGGTCAGGACGCTCGTTTGCAGGGGAATTCGGGTGGGCAAGCGCTTGATGCTGGAAAAACCTGCGTTTTCGAGCATTCCGGCGAGTTCTTGGCCAGATCGGGGGCGCCCGCTGCCCATCGCCCAGAGGTAGACCCCGAAGTACGCGTCGCCCATTCGCTCAGCCCCGGAAGTGCCGGCCAACGGTTCTGCCACCAACAACCGTCCTCTCGGCGGGAGCGCCTCGAAGGCCGCTCGCAAGATCTTTTCCACGAGGGGGTCATCGTGATCGTGTAGCACGCGGACGAGAGTGATGAGGTCGGCGCCCGTCGGCAGGACATCACGGGAAAAATCTCCGCTAAAAACCTGAGCACGATGAGCCAAGCCGCTCTCAGCGAAACGACGGCGCGCCATCTCGGCGACCCCCGGTAAGTCGAAGAGCATCAACTCAGGCGAAGACGCACGCCTGCCGAGAGCGCGCAGAAAAGTTCCATCGCCTCCGCCGACATCGAGAATACGTCGATGACTCGACACGTCGTAAGCGTCCAGGATTTCCTCAGCGACGAGTCCCTGTGAAGCGGCCATCAACTGCGTGTAATCGCGTGTCCCCTCGCTCGCCACCTGCCCGGGAACAGCGGCATTCGCGTAGGGCCAATACTTTGACAAGGCTGTGGAGCCTCGCGACGCCTTGAACATCGCCACAGGATCGACGAGATCCGCGTACAGCACCGCATGATGCTCGATCATCGCGAGTACGCCAGGATTTCCGAGTAACGCCGCCCCACGCCGACCCAGCGCCCAAGTCGTTCCGCCCTCGTTCGTGCAGGCATCCAGAAGCTCGATCGCCGCCGCCGCACGAAGCAAGGTACGGGCCGCGGCATCGGGCATTTCCATCGAGTCGATCAACGAGCGCTCGACAACCTCGCCAGCGCGCAGACGCTCGAGCAATCCGAGTCGCACGCAGGCCAGTGCAATCTGCGAGTACGTGAATCCGGCGACGATATCGAACAGCTCTCGAGCTTCGCGACGCGCTCGTGCGCGGGTGAACGGGAACGCGGCCGCGGCGCGCTGGAAGCGCGGGCTCATCAACAGGCGGTTACGCCAATCACGCCACATGGCGACGGCGGACGATCAGGCTGCGCGCTGCAGCAACGAAGCGGGCAACAAGCGTTGAGCCTCGAGATCGACGAGATCGCGAAGGAATTCCGCACCAGGACACTCGGGGATGGATGCGGTCGCTTGCTCAATCAGGCGCTCAAAATGTTTTACGGCACCCCGAACACCCATCTCGGCGAGCACAGTCGGTCGCCCGAGATCTGCATCACGCCCGGCGGGCTTGCCGAGTTCGTCGTCGGTGGCGAGCGCGTCGCGAATATCATCGGCGATTTGGTAGGCCTCACCGAGCGTCTCGCCGAGCACTCGCCACGGGGCAGGATCCGCCCCCGCTGACAAGGCGCCACCGACGGTCGCGGCGATGAACAGCGCGCCGGTTTTCTGCCGTCGATATTCCTCGAGCGGCGTGGTCTCCTCACACTCCCAGGCCTGTCCCGCGACAATCCCGCCGGGCGCTCCGACCGCTCGCGTCAACGC
>JBIIHO010000047.1:0-9305 GCA_044235605.1 Steroidobacteraceae bacterium
CAGGTCGATGCCGCGAAGATCTGTACTACCGCCTCAATATCTTCCCGCTGCAGATGAAGCCGCTGAAGCAACGCCCGGGGGACATCCTCCCGCTGGCGCGTGCAATGATCGAGCGACATCGGTACATCTCGGGTGACTTGCAGCTCGATACGAGTGCGATCGAAGCGCTTCACGCCTATGACTGGCCGGGCAACGTGCGAGAACTCGAAAATGTCATCCAACGCGCGATGGTGGTCGCTGATGGCCCGATGCTGAAGGCGATACATCTTGGTCTCGACGCCTCGCTACCTCAGGAGTTGGGCGCTCCGTCGATGGGTTTGGATGACTCTGGATTTATGCAGGCGCATCACTCTTCGGCGGCAGTCTTCGATACTCAGGGTGATGCCATGACGGCGACGAACGACACGCCGAGGGCTGAGCCCTCGCTGGCGGATCGTCGGGTGATGCAAGAGGCGGAGTTGATACTCGCCACGTTGAAGGCCGTTCCAACCAAAACTCTCGCAGCTGCCCGGCTCGGAATCTCTGAGCGAACCCTGCGATACAAACTTGCCCGATTGCGTGAGCACGGGCTGATGGCGGCAGGCTTATGAGCGTTCCTTCCGTAGCGATGCAGCAGGCACTTGAGCACTTGCGAGCGATGCGAGAGGCGGCTCGTCCGCCTGATTTGGGGCTCAATACCGCTCAGGGTTCGGCGTCGACGATAGGTTCGGCGTCGACGATGGTGGATGCGAAGACCGATCGGCCTTCGTTCATCGAAACGATGCGTTCGGCGGTCGATTCCGTCAATGCGCAGCAATCCGTGTCGAGACAGCTACAAACCGCCTACGTGAGGGGCGAGGACGTCTCGCTCACCGATGTCGCGATTGCGATGCAGAAGTCTTCCGTGGCGTTCGAGGCGACGGTACAGGTCCGGAACAAAATCCTAGAATCGTACAAAGAAATCATGAGCATGACGGTGTAATCCGATGGCAGCGGTCGAAGCAGACGTTTTGAGGTCACGACTCGATGGAGAGGGCGCAAGCGCGGGTGTGATGGTGACCACCTCGCGTGATACTGCGCGCTCGACGGAGCTGATGGCGCCGGAAGGTCAGCGCGGTGGAGCCGTCGCGAACTTTCTTCAACAGCCCGTTGTTCGGTCGACTTTGCCGTACGTCGGTATCGCGCTCGTCGTGTTGCTGGCAATCGTTGCGTATGTGTCCTTATCGGCCCCGCCGCCGCGAATGCTCTATCCCGAGATGGCCGACGCCGATAAAGAGGCCGCGCAGCAGCTACTTGCAAAGAATGGGATAGGTGTTCAACTCGACCGAACGACCGGATCACTCACGGTTCCGGCGAGTGAGTTCCATGAGGCGCGCATCATGCTCGCCGCAGCCGGGCTGCCCAAAGACGCCACGTCGGGATCGTCGATGCTGAAAGAGGCTATGCCGCTCGGTACGAGCCAGTTCATGGAGCAGGCGCGTTACAACGCGACGGTCGAGGAGGAGTTGGCCCAGAGCATTAGGCGGATCAACTCGATCAAAGATGCGCGCGTTCATTTGGCTTTGCCGCGCCAGAGCGCTTTTGTTCGTGATCGTGCAGACCCCAAAGCGTCGGTCATCGTGACGCCGTTCGCCGGTCGCACGGTGAGTGATGGGCAAGTACAGGCCATCATTCATCTGGTGTCTTCGAGCATTCCGTACATGATTCCGGCCAACGTCTCAGTGGTTGACCAGTATGGTCGATTGCTCACCGAGCCGGCTGGAGCACAGGATCTCAACGCGAAGCAACTCGAGCTTCGGCAGAAACTCGAGGCCGATTATGTCGATCGAGTCAATCAGATACTAGCGCCAATCTTTGGTGCTGCTAATGTTCGAGCGCAAGTCAACGCTGATTTAGATTTTTCTGTGATCGAGCAGACCACGGAGAACTTCGACCCGAATAACGCGGGAACTCGAGTTCGATCGGAGCAGCTCAAAGAAAGCAGCACCACGGAACCTCGCGCTTCGGGCATCCCAGGATCTCTCTCGAACGAGCCGCCAGCGCCCGTCACTCCCGCGGCCGCAGCCAATGTGCCTGCGGATCCGAATGCGCCTCCCGCGGCGGCCGCCGCCGCTGCGCCCAGCGAGCCCGTGGTGCGCGGACAAGAACGCAGCGAGAGTCGTAATTTCGAAATGGATCGTAGCGTTCGGTACGTGGTAGATCCCGCACCGCGTATGCGACGACTGACGGTTGGCGTAGCCATCAATGATGCGATCGCGGCTCCGGGTGCGACAGCGCCGCCCGCCCGACGCCCGCTGCCGGCGGAGGAGATCGCTCGATTGACGACGCTCGTTCAGGGCACGGTTGGCTTCAATGCGACCCGCGGCGACATCGTCAACATTATTAGCACGAGCTTCGAACCGCCCGTTCCTGAGGTCGAAACACCGATCTACTTGCGCCCAGAGGTGCTCGATACCTCCAAGTACATGGCCGTGGCCTTGGCGATTGCTCTGCTTGGTTTGCTGATTGTTCGACCGATCATCACCCGTCTGACGGCGGTTCCAGCGGTCGCTGAGAATGCGGTACCCAATGCGGGAAGCTCGGGAGATGCGTTGCTCGGTACTGCGACTCCAGACGCGAATGCGACCGCCGAAGGTGAGGTGGAGCTTCGTGAGGGCGAGACTCTAGAAGAATTGAAGGCGCGAATGAAGCCCAAGAAGAAAGGGATCTCGGCCGACTTGCTCGATACGGCCAATAGCTATGACGATAAAGTGACCGTAGTCCGAATGCTCGTTTCGCAAGACTCGAAGCGCGTCGCGCTGGGTTTGAAGAGCCTGATCGGTCGGGACCTCTCGTAGTAGGAGCTCGATGATGGCAGACGCAACGACAACAGCGATCGCTGCAAATACCGTCGATCCCGAACAGATCGCGATGGAGGTTGCGGCACTCTCGAACACGCAGCGCGCCGCCGTGATGCTGATGTTGCTCGGCGAGGAAGAAGCGGCGAGCGTGATTCGGCACCTTGCACCGAAAGAAGTTCAACATCTCAGTGCCGCAATGATTTCGGTGGCGGATCTTTCGCAAGAAGCCGTCAGTATGGTTCTCGACGGCTTTATCGCGACGATTAAAAAGCAGACCAATATCGGCGGCGGTATCGACTATCTCGAGAGCGTTCTGAAAAACGCGATCGGCGAAGATAAAGCGAGCAGTGTGCTCAGTCGTATCATGCCGGCGTCCGCCAACCGTGGACTTGAAGTCCTGCAGTGGATGGATGCCAGGTCGATTTCGGAGATGATCTCGAGCGAACATCCGCAGATCGTTGCGATTGTTCTCTCATTTCTCGACTACGACGTGGCTGCGGATGTGATTCGCTTTTTGCCGGAGTCGATGCGACCCGAAGTGCTCTCTCGAGTTGCGACGCTTGAGACCATTCAGCCCACCGCGATGCAGGAGCTGGAGGTCATCATGCGCAAGCAGTTTTCCTCTAACTCTTCTCTGAAGTCCTCGAGTGTCGGTGGCGTGAAAGCAGCCGCCCGAATCATGAATTATGTGAAGTCCGAAATTGAAATCGGGATGATGTCGCAACTTGCGAAGAAAGACGCCGATCTCGCTCAGCGTATTCAAGACAACATGATCGCGTTCGAGAATCTCGCGGGTTGCGACAATCGAAGCATCCAGACCTTGATGCGGGCCGTGCCGTCTGAACTATTGATGCAGGCGCTAAAGGGTGCCGACGATATTCTGAAAGACAAATTTCTACTCAACATGTCGGGTCGTGCCCGCGAAATGTTCGTCGATGAAATGGACAGCAAGGGGCCGATGCGGCTTTCGGATGTTGAAGAAGCCAGAAAGCAGATCCTGCGTACCGCCCGTAAGCTTTCCGACGCTGGCGAGATGATGCTGTCTGGTCGCGGCGCCGATTATGTTTAATAAGGCGACGATCCGGTGAGCGAGCAGACCAATTCGCGACGTCACAAACGAGCCCCTTTCGTTCCGGTCGATACGCTTCGCAAGTCAGAGGCGGATCCGACGGGGCAGTTTGCAGCGCGACATTTCGCAGTCAAGAGAGCGGGGTTCATCCTCCGTGAGTACGCTCGCCAACAGGAGGGTCCGCTCAGCGCGTCGATAAATGACGACGCACAACTGGCGACGATCGGGTCGTCCATCGAATTGCCGACGTCTGAATTTGTTAACGACCTCTCCGCCGACTCATCGACGAGTGGGCAGCCTGCTTCGGGCATTCCTCAAGAGGAAGTCGATCGTCTCGTCGCCGAAGCCGAGCAGCGAGGTCGTGACTCTGCTCAGGCGGAGTGGATCGCCACCCTCGATCAGGCCATCGCTGCGCTGGATGCGGCTGGGCGAGCGGTGGGTGATGCGCATCGTGATCTCGAGCGTCGTATGGTCGTTCCGCTTGCACAAGCGAGCTTGCAGATCGGAAGTGAACTCGCTCGTCAGGTCCTTGCTGATGCGACTGGTCTAAAGCGCTACATCGAATCGGTGATCGCGACGATACAGCCGGGAAACACGGACGCCGATCTTTCAGCGGCGACGGCGATGGTCGAGGTTCGCGTCAATCCGGAAGATCTCGCTCTACTTGAGCGCGCCTCGCTACGCCCGTCCTCGATAACGTTCATCGCCGATCCGCTCGTACCGCGAGCGGGCGCGATTGCGAGCAGTGAGAACAAGGTCGTCGACGATCGGTTCGAAAATCGACTGCGCTTTGCAAAAGAAGCGGTGTTGGCTACTGCAGCCGACGTACTGCGCGAGGCGCCATCGTGAGTGCGCAACTGCTCGAAACTCTTGGTGAACGACTCTCGGCGATCACTCTACCGCCGTCGGGAGTCTGCGGCGTTTTGACGCGTGTGACGGGTATGCTGCTCGGCGCCCGCGGCGTTCGCGCACCCCTCGGCGCGTATTGTGAAGTGATGGCCGAACAAGGCGAGGGCATTACCTGTGAGGTCGTCGGCTTCAACGGCGAAGAGGTCATGCTCATGCCGCTCGCCACGGTACAGGGCTTGTTACCCGGCACCGGTGTACGGGTGATCACGCATACGGCTCGAGTGGGTGTTGGCCAATCGCTGCTCGGCCGGGTGGTCGATGGTCTCGGCCAACCACTCGACGGTGGCGAATCGATCGAGCCCTCTGTCTATGTCACGTTACGAGGCGAGCGAAAAAATCCGCTACAGCGTGCACCAATCAACGGCGTACTCGATGTCGGGATCCGCGCCATCAATTCTTTTTTGACGATCGGTCAAGGTCAGCGAATCGGCTTGATCGCCGGTAGCGGCGTGGGTAAGAGCGTGTTACTCGGCATGATGACGCGCTTTACGTCGGCCGATGTCGTCGTCATCGGAATGATCGGCGAACGCGGTCGGGAGGTTCTCGACTTCGTGACCGAGACCCTCGGCGAGGAAGGGCGAAAGCGCGCGGTCGTCGTCGCAGCGCCTGGGGATTGCTCCCCCGTCATCCGTTTACGTGCGACCCACTATACCTGTGCGATCGCCGAGTACTTTCGCGATCAGGGAAAGAACGTACTGCTACTCATGGATTCCATGACTCGCGTCGCGCACGCCCAAAGAGAAGTCGGGCTCGCCGTTGGCGAACCGCCGACCACGAAAGGATATACGCCATCCGTATTTTCTTTGATTAACGAGCTGATCGAGCGCGCAGGAAGTGTCGCGAGTGGCGGCAGTATCACAGGGATTTACACGATCCTGGCCGAGGGCGACGATGCCAACGACCCGATCGTCGACGCGGCGCGGGCCATTCTTGATGGACATGTCTTGCTATCGCGCGATCTGGCTGCGATGGGGCAGTACCCGGCGATCGATATCAACATGTCGGTGTCACGTCTTGCCAGTCGTCTCATTACGAGCGAGCAACGCAACCTTGTTCGAAAGTTTCGGCGACTCATGGCGATCTGGGAGGAAAACCGAGATCTGGTGTCTGTCGGAGCGTATCGGGCCGGTACGAATCCCGAACTCGACGAGTTCTTACAGCGTCGGGGTGCACTGCAGGCGTTCTTGCAACAAGACGTCGATGAGCGAGTGGAGTACGAAGGGGGCTTTAGACACCTCGCCGAGGTGCTCGCGTGAGCCTACGCAGTCGTCAGCGGGCCGAGCGGCTCGCGCGTATCACTCGGATTGGTGAGACGCTTGCAGCGGTCGCGGAGGGGGCGGCTGCAGATCGTCGCCGCACGTTGTTCACGGAGCAGGATCGCCTCGAGACGGTGAGAAACTATCTCGGTGATTACGGCGCAATGGTTCAGAAGCGCGAGGCCAGCATGCCGACTGTGAGTGGCCTTCGTCTCTACCGGGACTTTTCGGGCTGGCTGACGGAGCTCTCTCAAAAACAGCAAAACGAGGTGGCGCAGGCTGAGTTCTTGCTCGAGGCCGCGCTCGAAGAGGTGAGGGAAAAGAGGCGCTTTGCCGATGCGCTCGATCGGGTATCCGAAAAAGCGGGTCGCGCGGCGCGTCGGGAGGCGGAGGCGGAGGAGCAAAAGACCCTCGACGACATGGTGCGGCAGGGCCGTTCTGCGTCCCTTGGCACTCAAGTTGCAACTCCCCGGTTGGCGATATCAACCGGCAATAAAACTCCGTAACCATGGCTATTCCAGATGCTCTGCTCAAAGCCGTCGGATCCTCCACCCCGACAGGCAAAAATCCGCTCGAAGCGCTGAATGAAGCGCCTTTTTCCGGTGCGGATGGCTCGTCGTTCTCGGCCGTCATGGCGGAAGTGAACGCCGACGCACGCCAGTTCGACGAAAGTACGGCTGAAAAAGAGGGTTCCGAAGCCGGCAAGGCTTTGCCGGAATTGCCGGGTCGTTCGCTGGACGCAATGCAGAGGCGTTCCATTCCGGACACGGACCAGAACCTCGAAGAATTTGCCGTGGGCATGGGTATCGACCGCGAACTCGTTCGGCTGCTTTTGAGCGAGACGGCATCGGTTGCGGCGGAGACCCCCGCGGCGAACCCCGAACCCACGACCGGGGAGGTCCCCTCAGATATCGCCAATCCTTTGATCGCCTCGACGGGTTCGATGGGTCTGTCTCTGACGCCGTTGGCTTTTACGACGGAAGCTGCAGTGGCCACGACACCCGATCAGTCGGCGCGACGCGCAGTCGAGGAGGCGACGACAATTTTGGGATCAACGCCGAGCCTGGGATCAACGCCGAGCCTGGGATCAACGCCGAGCCTGGGATCGACGCCGATGGCTGGCGCCACGGCGAACGCTGACGCCTCGCCCATCGCGGATGAAGACGTACTGCTTTGGCGTTCATCGCTATCGGCAATGGCTGGTGACACGGCGGCTCCTGTCGCTGGAGCAACACTCAACGCTTCGCCTGCGCTAGCTTCGACCGTGGAACAGTTGAAGGCTCGCGCCGCATCGCTCTCGATGCCAGCTGGAGTAGCTCTTGCTGCGGCAGCCCCTGCTACGGCGACAGAGATCGTCGACGCGACATCTCCGATCGCCGCCAGCTCGTCTTTCGCGCTCTCGGAGCAGTCGGCATGGCGCTCGCGTCGTGTCAGTCTCACCAATGAAGACGCTATCCAGTCGCCTTCCAAGGTCGATGCCAGCGAGTTTATGGAATTCATAGACAGCGGTATGTGGTCCGGCGGCGAGCGTGGCGGCGACATACCCGCCCGCGCCCTGGCTGCTTCAGGGATCACCGTCTCGATGGCCGCCGACGCGAGTCCCGTCGTGTCCTCTACTGCGACGGCTACGGGGTTATTTGGAAATGCTTTGGCGCCTAGCACGGCGTCATTCACGACCGCTGCGCCGAAGGGCGGGACGGGTGGAGAGATCTCTCTCGTACTCCAAACGCCTGATATGAAGTTGACCTTCGGTGAGCGCGTGCAGGCGTTCGCCGATGCCGTGGCCCAACGCGTGATCGGTCAAATTCGTGAAGAGAATTGGAGTGTCCGCCTACAACTCGACCCAGTAAATCTAGGCGCGATGGATATCGATTTGACCCTTAACGGGAATGTCGTGGCGGCGACGGTGGGCGTTGCAAATAACGACGTCCGGGCCTTACTTGAATCGGGTTTGCCGCGGCTTCGTGAGTCCCTCGAATCTGCCGGGCTACAGCTTTCCGGATGGAATTTCGGGCAGGCGGGTTCACGAGCCTTCAACGACTCTGCAAGAAAGTTTTCCCCAACGGTTTTTCGAGGAAAAATCGATGAGACGGCGTCCGTAACCGACATCGATACGTCACGCATGATCGCAACCCGAAATTCCGCTTCTGGCAAAATCGATTTGTTCGTTTGATTTCACTTCCACTTTTTACTGACGGTAAATAGCGATGGCAGACAAGAAAGACGATAAGAAAAAGGCTCCTGATGCGGCCGCTCCAGCGGGCGAAGAGGGTGCTCCAGCGAAGAAGTCCAAGTTGATCTTCTTCGTCATGATCGCAGCAGGCGCACTCGCGCTGATCGGTATCTCCGTCGGCGCAACGCTTTATCTGACGGGTTTCTTCAATCCTCCGGCCGTGACGGCGAAGAAGGGTGAGGAACAAGCGACCGAAGAAGGTGAAGCGAGCGAGTCCGGTGAAGCCGGCGGAGAGGCGAGTGACACCGCTGGCGGTGGCGAGCCGAAACCCGATGCGAAAATTCCCGAGGGCGAAAAATTTGCGGCGACCTATAAGCCGATCACAGGTAGTAACGGCGAAGAGCGCGACTTCACGCTGAACGTTCCCAACACCCGTCGATATGTGCAATTTAAGCTGGCGTACAAGACCTTCTATGGAGAAAAAATCGTCGAGCGCGTGACCAAGCATCAGATCGCCATCGGTGCATCAGTCATTGCGACGGCGAGCCAGTTCAGTGAAGAAGAGATGGTTTCTGTCGAAGGACGCGCTCGCCTTGCCGCGGCGCTACGCGATGCAATGAACGACGTGCTGATCCGAAACGAAGACTTCGGCGGTATCGACGAGGTCATGTTCACGCATTTCGTATTCCAGTAAGAACCGGTTGAATTAGGAAAAAAGAGAACATCATGTCGACAACCGGCCAAATTTTGACTCGAGAAGAGGTCTCTGCATTGGTGGAGGCCATGCAGAGTGGGGACGTCGATACGTCCACTACAGGCACTCCTCCGTCGGCAGTCCAGCCCTACAGTCTCATCGCGAATGACACGACGTCACGCGCTCAGCTCGCAGCGCTTGAAATGATCAATGATCGATTTTCGAGGCAGCTTCGGGGCAGTCTGCTAGCGCTACTTCGTCAGGCTGTCAAAGTGTCGGTGGCACCGTTCGATGTGATGACATTCAGTGCCTACCTCAAAACACTGCCTTCGCCTTGTAACGTCAACATCGTTCGCTTTCCCCCGCTACGTGGCTACGGCCTGGT
>JBIIHO010000272.1:0-2771 GCA_044235605.1 Steroidobacteraceae bacterium
GGCACCGACGCCCATCATGGTGAGTTGGAAAGCGCCGAGAGAGCGTTTGAGGCTCTTGCGCTCGGCGTTGGCCAAAATATCGTCGAGCGGTTTGATTCGCAGGTTCATGAAAGATCCCCCTCAGGCTGTATCGCCTGATTCTGATTCGCCCGATTGTAGGGGGGTGGACCGCCCGACCGCTACTGTCGGGCGACTCTCAGAAGTCACTGCAGGGGCTGCCCCAGATCAGGGCAGGTCGTCGATGGCGAGCTTCTTGCGGGTCGGGAACAGGCTTTCGGCCGTGAGACCGCAATCGAGCGCGACGGATGAGGCGATATAGATCGACGAATAGGTACCGACCAAGATCCCCACGATCAGGGCGGCAGAAAACGGCTGCAACACCGGCCCACCGAGCAGTAAGAGCACGACTACCACGATCAAGGTGGTCAGTGACGTCATGATGGTGCGCGAGAGGGTCTGATTGACAGACTGGTTGAGGACTTCGTCGGGCGAGAGGCGCTTGTTTACCTCGAAGCGCTCGCGAATACGGTCGAATACCACCACCGTATCGTTGAGCGAGTAACCGATGACCGCGAGCAGCGCGGCGATGACCGACAGATCGAACACGATGCCCGTGACAGCAAAGAAACCGAGCACGATGACAGGGTCGTGGATCGCCGCAAAAATCGCGCCGGCCGACAACTGCCAGGCGTGGAAGCGGATAAACACGTAAATAAAGATCAGCACCAAGGTCGAGATGAGCGCTACGACTGCCGAATTTCGGAGCTCGGCACCCACCTGAGGGCCCACCACTTCAAGCCGACTCACCGAGACGTTCGAATCCGCCGCCTTGAGCACGCCTTCGATCTCGTTACGAACCTGATCGGCCGTCTGCCCTTCCGGCGGCGGCAAGCGAATCGCGACATCTCGCGAGGAGCCGAAATTCTGCACCTGGACGTCTTTGAAGCCCGCACGTTCGAGTCCCGCACGCAGGACGTCGGGTTTTGCCTCGACGGTAAATTTGGCTTCCACCGTCACGCCGCCGGTGAAATCGACGCCAAGATTGAGGCCTTTCGTGAATAGGGCCGCGAGCGATCCGACGAACAGCGCAAGCGACATGGCATACCAAAGCTTGCGTGTGCCCATGAAGGCGATGCGGCTGTTGCTTTTGAAGAATTCCATGATCGGGTACTCCTACAGATGCCGCGTCAAATCGGTAGCTTTTCGGGCCGTCGCGACCCGCCGTACATCAGCGTGAGCAGCGCACGACTACCGAGCAGCGACGTGAACATCGAGGTGAGAATGCCGAGCGAGAGGACCACCGCAAAACCGCGGATGGGCCCAGTTCCGAACGCCCACAGCACAACGCCGGCGATGAGAGTCGTGATGTTGGAGTCGGCGATCGCCGAGAATGCTTTTTCGAAACCTTTCGCGATCGCAGTTTGCGGTGTGACGCCGTTACGCAGCTCTTCACGTATGCGCTCGTAGATGAGTACGTTGGCATCGACGGCCATACCGACCGTCAGCACGATGCCCGCGATACCCGGCAGTGACAGCGCAGCTTTGAACATGGTGAGCAACGCGGTCAGCAGCACGACATTCGTGAGCAATACGATATTTGCCACGATACCGAATACTTTGTAGTACGCGATCATGAATACGAAGAGCAGCGCCATGCCGAGCACGAGCGCGGTGACGCCCTTCTCGATATTTTCCTTACCGAGACCCGGACCCACCACGCGCTCTTCAATCACAAAGATCGGCGCAGCAAGCGCACCAGCACGCAGGAGCAAAGCTAGCTCGCGCGCTTCATTCACGGCCAGACCGGTGATCTGGAAACTATTGGAGAAGACGCCCTGAATGGTCGCCTGGTTGATGACCTTCTCTTCTTTGATGTCGCGCTGCACTTTCTGCCCGCCGACATCGACCTCCTCACGGCGCTGCTCGATGAACACGACAGCCATCGGCTTGCCGAGATTGGTGCGCGTCGTGCGCAGCATCTCCTCGCCACCCGAGGCGTCGAGCTTCACCGACACGCCAGGGCCCTGCTCGGTTGCGGCCGTCGTGGCATCGACGAGCTGATCACCCGTGACGATGATGTCGCGCTTCAGCAAAACCGGCTGACCTTCGCGCGACTCGTAGAGCTTGGAACCGAAAGGCGCACGACCGCGTTGGACGGCCTCGGACACGCTGTTCTGGATATCGACAAGTCGGAACTCGAGCGTCGCTACTTTGCCGAGAATATCTTTGACCTCGGCGGAGTTCTGTACACCCGGCAACTGCACGGCGATACGATCCACGCCCTGACGCTGCACCACAGGCTCAGACACGCCGAGCTCGTTCACACGGTTGCGGATGGTGGTCAGGTTCTGAGAAATCGCGTAATCCTGGCGCTCCTTGATCTGCGCGTCCGTCAACAGCACCTGAAGTACCGGACCCGATGCGCCCGAAATTGAGGACACGGTGAGCTCGGGCAGTACGCGACGAACAGCGGCACGGGCCGCATCGTCATTGGCATCTTCCGGCAATAACACACGAATGCCATTCGGCTTCACCGAGCCGTCAGCGACCTGCAACACATCGACGAACGCGACATTGTCTTGTCCGAGCGCGCGACGCAGATCTTGCTCGTAGACCTCGAGCAGCTGCGCGACAGCGCCATCGACGTCGACCTGATAAAGCAGGTAGAGGCCACCACGGAGATCGAGGCCGAGCGGCATGGGTCGCAGGCCGATGCCGCGCAACCAGTCCGGCGCTCGTGAGGCGAAGGACAATGCGGTGACGTACTCGCG
>JBIIHO010000048.1:0-9232 GCA_044235605.1 Steroidobacteraceae bacterium
TACGCGCTGCGGCACCCACTATTCGCCCTAACACCCTTGTCATCGACTGCTCGACCGTCAGTGCCGATACCGCTCGCGCCGCTGCGGCTTTGCTTGCCGAGCGTCACGCTACATTTTTGGACTGTCCAGTCAGCGGCGGCGTGGAGGGCGCGCAGAAAGGTACTCTCGCCATCATGTGCGGCGGCGACCCTGTGGACTTCGAGCGAGCCCGTCCGGTGCTGGAGGCGATGGGTAAGACCATCAGTCTTTTCGGGCCGCACGGCGCCGGGCAGGCCACCAAAGCGACGAATCAAATTCTTTGTGCGGGCATCATCCGCACCGCAGCGGAAGCCATGGCCTTCGCACGCGCTCAAAAATTGCCGCTCGAGCTGCTCGTCGACACGCTCGGTAAAGGCGCGGGCAGCGCGTGGTACTTCGTCAATCGGGCGCCCAACATGATTCGCGGCACCTTCCCCGCGGGCTTCAGAGTGCGTTTGCACGAGAAAGATCTTCGTATCTGCCGAGATATGGCGGCCGCCTGTGGCGTCTCGCTTCCCGTCGTGGACGATATGCTGCGCGAATTCGGAGAACTGATTCGTCGAGGCTACGGAGACGAAGATATCTCTGCGGTGTACCGACTCAAATGGGAGCTGTTCGAGAACGCGTCGTTCAATAACCCTCCGGAGACCGAAATCTCTGCCTTGTTACGTCGGGTGCGAACGATCGCTATCGTGGGTCTCAGTGCTGACCGCACGCGCCCGAGCCATGGCGTCGCACGATCGCTACAAAAGTTCGGGTATCGCATCATTCCCGTCACACCCTCTGCCACCGAAATCCTAGGTGAGCGCTGCGTTCCTTCGCTCGATCGACTCGGTGATATTCTCTCTCCAGGTGAGACCGTCGATCTCGTCGACGTCTTCCGACGACCCGAACACGTCTCGGCCATCGTCGAGGACTGCATCCGTCTGAAACTGCCTGCGTTATGGCTGCAAGATGGTGTCATCGACGAGTCCGCTGCACGTCGCGCCCGCAACGCTGGCATCTTCACCGTGATGGACCGTTGCATCTTTCGTGATCGGGCGGCGATGGGCTGATCTAGAGCTCGTTAATGACCCTTCGATTCACCAAAATGCACGGTCTCGGAAACGACTTCATGGTCGTCGAGGCACAAACCGACGAGCGTCTGCCGGACACCTCGACGTGGCGCAAACTGGCTGATCGGCACACCGGCATCGGCTTTGATCAGGCGCTCGTGATTTTCCCGTCTCGCCAACCCGGCGCGGTGGCGTTCTACAAAATTTTCAATGCTGATGGCGGCGAAGTCGAGCAGTGCGGTAATGGCGCTCGCTGCGTTGCAGAGTGGTTGAGGGTATCGGGGCGAGTCCCCACTGAAGTCGTCGAGAAGGGCTTCAGCCTCGACAGTCCCGGAGGGCGTATCGAGGCACGCTTTGGCAAACCGGGAATGGTCTCGGTGAATATGGGTATCCCAAATTTTTTGACTGAGGACACCACGACGCTCTCGGTGGCAGGTCAAAGGGTTACATTCACCGAAGTCTCCATGGGTAATCCTCATATCGTCCTGCGTGTCGATGATGTCGATGTCGCGCCTGTCGCCGTGCTCGGGCCCATACTTGAGTCTCATCCGAGATTCCCCAACCGAACTAATGTAGGGTTTTTGCAGGTGGTCGATCGTGCCCATGCTCGTTTGCGAGTCTTCGAGCGCGGAGTCGGCGAAACCCTGGCCTGTGGTACCGGCGCCTGTGCCGCCGTCGCAGCCGGGCGGCGATCCGGTTGGTTCGAGGACGAGGTCGAAGTTCTTTTACCCGGCGGGTCACTACAGATCAGCTGGCTCGGTGAAAAAACGGTCCTTTGGATGACAGGCCCTGCAGAGATCGCCTACCGGGGCGAAATCGATATTCTTTGAGGAGCATGACGACATGAGCAGTGCAGACGACGTTGCGCAATATCTGAAACAACATCCGGATTTTTTCGACTCTCATCCGGAACTCCTCGAACACCTTCACGTTCCACACGGTGGCAGCGGAACGGTATCACTCGTCGAGAGGCAACTGAAAGTTCTGCGTGAGCGGCAGGCCGCCAGTCGTGAGCGACTCGCCGAGCTCGTCAGGGTGGCGCGCAATAACGATCAACTCGCCGATCGTATCCATAAACTGACGCTGCGCTTGTTGCATGCTCGGACCGCATCCGAAGTTTGCGCTCAGGTGGAAGTCTCCATGCGAGAGGACTTCGACGTGACACCTGCTCAGCTGGTACTCGATGCAGCCAAACGTCCGATGCTCGAATCATTGCTGTCTGCAGGTAAACCTCGTTGCGGTCACTTCTCAGAAGCACAACGAAAGAGCATTCTTGGCGATGCAGGCACGAGCATCGCATCGATGGCCATCATCCCACTCGGACCGGGCGCCACACTTGGCGCACTCGTACTCGGCAGCGGAGATGCCGATCGATTTAATCCCGCAGTGAGTACGGACTTTCTCGCCCGTATCGGCGAAATGATCAGCGCGGCGCTCACGCGCTGCGGCGGCGGGCCTCAAGTGTGAAGCCGGAAGTGCGGCGATGGCGTGATCGCTTCGGTACGCATCTTGGCACCGAACGACGGCTCTCGTCACACACCTCCGCCAACTATCTTAGGGAAGTCGATGCGCTGATCAGTTGGTGCGAGGCCAATGGTATCGACTCCTGGAAGTCGCTCGATACACAACACCTGCGCCTCTTCGCGGCGCGCTCGCATGCCGGGGGATTATCGCCGCGCAGCGTTCAGCGCCGTCTTTCGGCAGTGCGTACCTTTCTTCGCTATCTGCAACGTGAGCGTGTCATCACACAAAACCCTGCTGTAGACGTTCGCGCGCCGAAAGCGACGCGTCGGTTACCAGAGACATTAGATGTCGATCAGATGAGTCGTCTGCTCGATATCCGAGGCGACGACCCGCTAGCGTTGCGCGATCGGGCGATCATGGAACTCTTTTATTCGTCGGGCCTGCGCCTCTCTGAGCTCATCGGTCTCGATCTCGGCGCCATCGATTTTTCGGACCGAACCGTTCGTGTCACAGGTAAAGGGAATAAATCCCGCATTCTCCCGGTCGGTCGGAAAGCGATCGACGCGCTCGAAGCTTGGCTTAAGGTGCGTGGCGATCACGCCGGCGCAGGCGAGACGGCTCTTTTTACCGGTCGTAACGGTCGCCGTGTGGGGCACCGCACCATTCAGACACGTATCGGGCGCTGGGCCCGATTGCAGGGTCTTCCCGTACACGTGCACCCTCACCTCTTCAGACATTCTTTTGCGTCGCATCTACTGGAATCGAGTCAGGATCTGCGTGGTGTCCAAGAGCTACTCGGCCACGCAGACATCGCGACGACGCAGGTGTATACCCACCTTGATTTCCAACATCTCGCCCGCATCTACGATCAAGCCCACCCGCGAGCAAGGAAGAAGACATGAGCGAAGGATTCAACCCACACGGCACCACCATCCTCGGCGTACGTCGAAACGGAGTCGTGGCAATCGGCGGAGATGGACAAGTCACTCTAGGTAGCACCGTCATGAAGGGCAACGCCCGAAAAGTACGGCCGCTCGGGCAGGGGAAAGTGCTTGGCGGGTTCGCAGGTGGCACAGCAGACGCCTTCACGCTTTTCGAACGCTTCGAAGGGAAACTCGATAAATTCGGCAACCTCACTCGTGCAGCCATCGAGCTCGCCAAAGATTGGCGCTCCGACCGTTATCTGCGTCGACTCGAAGCCCTGCTACTCGTCGGCGATCCACAAAAACTTTTCGTGATCTCCGGAAACGGCGATGTCATCGAACCGGAATACGATCTCGTCGCCATCGGTTCAGGCGGACCCTTCGCACAAGCGGCGGCCCGCGCCCTACTCGAAAATACTGATCTGTCAGCTCGCGAGATCGTCGAGCGTGCGCTCAACATCGCAGCAGATATTTGCGTGTACACCAACCGTAATCTGGTGATCGAGGAGTTGTCGTCGTGACCGATGCCGCCACGAGCCTGCGCCCACGACAAATCGTAGGCGAACTCGATAAACATATCGTCGGGCAAGACGCAGCGAAGCGCGCCGTGTCGATTGCGCTCCGCAATCGATGGCGGCGGATGCAGGTCGATGAGCGCTTACGGCCCGAAATCACGCCGAAAAATATTCTGATGATCGGACCGACCGGCTGCGGAAAAACGGAAATCGCTCGTCGACTCGCTCGCCTCGCCAACGCACCGTTCGTCAAAGTCGAGGCGACGAAGTTCACAGAGGTGGGTTATGTCGGCCGAGATGTCGACTCCATCGTCAAAGAGCTTGTGGATGTCGCAGTCAAGATCACCCGGGAAGCGGAAATCGCCCGAGTGAAGGATCGAGCAGCCGATGCCGCCGAAGAGCGTATTCTCGATGCGCTACTTCCGAAACCCAAACTGATGGGATTTTCGACAGACGAACCCGCCGCTCCGCGCGACGCCGAGACTCGCCAGAAGTTTCGCAAAATGCTGCGCGAAGGCGCGTTGGATGACCGCGAGATAGAGATCGAACTTCGCGGCATGGGCCCCGGAATGGAGATTCTCGCTCCCCCGGGGATGGAGGAGATGCAGCAACAGCTGCAGACGATGTTCCAAAGTCTCGGAGCCGGAAAAAGTCGCGCCAAAAAAATGAAAGTGCGCGATGCAGCGAAGATCCTCGTCGATGAGGAGGCTGCAAAGATGCTCAACGAAGAAGAGCTGCGCGCCCAAGCCGTACGAAATGCCGAGCAGAACGGCATCGTATTCATCGATGAAATCGATAAGGTTTGCCGCAGACAAGACACCTACGGGGCCGACGTCTCACGCGAGGGAGTCCAGCGTGATCTTCTGCCGCTCGTCGAGGGCTGTACCGTCAACACGAAGTACGGCCCTATCAAGACCGATCACGTTCTCTTCATAGCCTCCGGCGCATTCCACGTCTCCAAGCCCTCCGATTTAATCCCGGAACTGCAGGGTCGTTTCCCGATTCGGGTGGAGCTCGAGCCACTCAAGATCGAAGACTTCGTGCGTATCCTGACGGAACCTGACGCCTCCCTCACGACCCAGTACGCAGCGCTACTTCGTACTGAAGGGGTCGAGGTCGATTTCGCGCCTGAAGGTGTACGGCGATTGGCCGAAATCGCGGCGCACGTCAATGAGCGAACAGAGAATATCGGCGCTCGGCGACTGCATACCGTGATGGAGAGACTGCTCGAAAGTCTGTCTTACGATGCAAGTGATCGCGCTGGCAGTACCGTTCGCATCGACGCCGCATACGTCGACAGTCATCTCGGAAAGCTGGCGCAGGACGAAGATCTCAGTCGGTTCATTCTTTGAGTGACCTTGCTCTAGGCGTCGTCGTATTTACTTTCGTTGCAGTACCTGCGTCGCTGCTGTTGCTCGCGCTCGCGGACGTCATTCGACTCGAGGGCGAGGGAAAACGTAAGCGCTGGATTCGAAATTGCCTTTGGGCGCTCGCGCTGCCTGCGTCGGTCCCTCTCGGTGTCGCCGCCTGGGGCTGGGCGGGTGCGGCGCATCTCGAGCCGCTCTGTCAGGCCTATGCGTCGCCTGAATTTCGTAGCGAGAGACCTATCGTCGCCTCGAGTCTCGTCATCGAAAGCGATCAGTCCCCGACGGGTAACGCACCGCCGGCATGGGCGACGGTCGTCGTCGAGCAGTTGCAGTCACCGGACGGGCCGCTCACAGACGTTCGTATCTTGACGCGATCGTCTGAGAGTTCGGCCATCACACCGAGTTCCGCTGGTCGGGCACTTAGACTGCAGGCTCGTCGGCAGCTTCATCACGAAAATCTTTGGTTCCGTGTCGAGATGGATCGATTTCGACTTTCCGATGCGAACGACGGAATCACGCTCGCCCTGGCAGATGAAATATGGATAGACGCCGGACGCGTTCGTTATCACTGCGGGATCGTGAGCGGACGGAACCCGAAGACAGGGTCTGCGTATCCGGCGGGCGACGGGGTCGCACGTTTTGTTCAGCGAGCGATAAAGGGCTCGAAAGTGAGTAATTGAACCGATTGCCCGGGGCGCCGGGCTCAGACCATGAATCCGAGATCTCGCGTCGTGAAGTTCGAAAGACTCGGCGCAACCTTGAAGAGATCTGCATCGGCTACGCCGAACCAAGTTGCCAGCGTTGCGGCGTACTGATCGGCAGATATCGTGGGGATGATCCGCCCTCCCCCGATTTCCAAGGCGCTGCCGATCTCGAGGAGCGGATAACTCCCGTAAAACCGTCCACCTCGCACGGCGCCGCCCGATACGAGTTGTATTCCACCCCATGCGTGATCTGAGCCGTCGCCATTGGACGTCAGAGTGCGGCCGAAATCGGAATGTGTAAATAACGTTACGTTATTCGTCATGCCGATCTCAGTCATGGCGTCGTGAAAAGATTTAATCGAGACGCTGATATTCGACAGAAGCCCCGGCTGATCGCTGACGAGATCGTCATGTTGATCGAATCCGCCAGCCGACACGAAAAAAATCTGGCGAGATAATCCTAGGCTCTGGCGCATCGACACGATCTTTGCCACGGTCCTCAGCTGCTGCTGCAAAGCCGAAAGGGTCCCGGTATTGGGCAACGCCGTGAAGCTGTACCCCGAAGCGATAGCAGCACTGATGCGATCTGCGAATTGAACGGCCCGCTGCTGAACTCCCGCAAAAGAACGCTCGTAAATGGTGTTGGACACCGATCCGGCTGTCGCGGACAACACAGCTTCGAAGGCTGCACGCCGCGCAGGACCGATGCCTGTCGTCGGAAAAGCGGTGAAGGGAGTTGGACCGTTCGCACCCATGACGTAGGGCTTTGCAACCTCCCCCGCCTGAAAGTACGTCTGACCCGCAAGGGAGACGTTGACCGAAAGGGACTGGGCTCCCGTCTGCGCATTGAGCACGTCTGCAACGCGCCCCGCCCAGCCAGACTTCAGCGTGGCGCGTCCGCGCAGGCTGTGCCACTGGTCTTGCTGATCGTTGTGCGAGAAGAGTTGTGGAGGAAGCGTGTGTCCAGTCGTCGCGGCAGATTGATATTGGCTCTTCGTAGTCGGTCTGATCAGCGGGCCGACATTCGCCATGACAGCAAGCTGCCCCGAGGAGAACAGATCTCGCACACCGGGCATGCTCGGGTGAAATCCGTAGGTCGGATCGCCGGCGAAACGCCCTTGTAACGTTATAGGTAGCAGCGCGGAGCGATCGATTGCCAGACTCGAGGATGTGCCGCCTCCGCGCGAACGGGCGTAAGCGTTGTACTCGGCTGTACTGGTCGGCACGACCATATTCCAAGAATCGTTTCCGCCGAACAAAAATAAACAGACCAGCGCTTTGTAGTCGCCGAAGCCGCCTGTACCTGCCATCTGGGCTTGGACGGTTCCTGCCGTTCGGGAAAACGCATGCGCGATTCCACCTGCTGCAGCTGCTTTGATGAATTTTCTTCGCAGGTGATTCATGACACGTGAATCTCAGCGTTGCAGAGTGTATTCGGGCGACGTAACAACAAAGAAAATGGCATCTGCCGCTCGAGTCGCAAGCGCCGCGCTGGGGCTGGTGGTCGGAACCGTTGTACGTTCGATCTGAGCCTTGGCTTGCGCCTTGAGTGCGCTCGACATCTGTGTCGATCCGCCGAGCAATCGATCGGCGACTCGGTTGATCAAGGCTTCGCTATCGGCCGCGACCAGTAATTCATCCGAGACGTTGATGTACATGATGTCGACGCCGAGGTTGGTCGCCGTATGGGTTCGACTCTGGGCCTGAACCCAGAAGAAGTTCGCACTCTGGGTATTCAGATACTCGGTCGCAAGTTGCATCTCGGGCGCTACTTTCCCTGAATCGGCAATTTCACCTGGAGGTGCGAAAAACGGACTGAAAAAATTGAAGACCGAGGGCGCGCTTCCCTGGGCTTGGCCGAACACCGCTCCGACTCCCCCGGGAAAATTCGTCGCGGCGCCAAGCTTTCCGGATCGCGACGTCGCATCGTACGCCCGCCAAAGTTGAGTCAAACGTAACAACGGCTCCTTTAGTTTGCCTGCAGCTGCAGCAGCGTTGCCGCTGGGAGCGGAGCGCGCCTCCGAGTCGAGCAGAATCGCCCGGACGACGGCCTCGAGATTGCCGCGGCGTCCGTTCCCATCGTTGTTGAATCGCTCCGCGACGCGCTGCACGTATGCGGGCGACGGATTGCTAGTCACAAGTTTTTGAATGAGTTGCTTCGAGATAAACGGACCGACGTTCGGATGATTGAAGACGTTGTCCAACGCGTCCTTCAAATCTTGCGTCCCCGTTTGTCCTGCGGGAATGGTGGCATTGGGGAGCGCTACGCCCGAGTAACTCAACACAAGCTTGCTACCTGTATCGTGTTGTTCGGGGTAAAGCCGCATCGGTCTTACTTGGTTATAGCCCAGAACGGGCGCAATCTGGGGCCGCGTGTTCGTAAACGTGCAGGCCGGCAAGGTGGAAGGGCACTCCCACTTCCAACCCGTGAACACCTTGGCAAAACCCTCGATGACGTCTTGATTGTAGGTCGGCAAGGGCTGTCCAGTTGCATCGGTTCGAACACTACCGTCGAGATTGAGCTGAACGAGTCCGATGCTGAACAACTGCATCATCTCTCGAGCGTAGTTTTCGTCAGGCCTGAGATTTGTTCCTGCCACCGCTTTCTGATTACCCAACATCGACAGGTAAGTTCCCATCGCCGGATGCAGCGTCACCTCTTCCAATAATGTTCGGTAGTTACCGAAAGCATTCCGCGCCAACATGTCGTGGAAATCTGCCGTTGCATTCGGCAAATTGAGTAATGCTCCGACCTGCGATACGACAAAGATTTCGGATAATGCGAAGGCGATACGCTGGCGTAGTTGATCGTCACCCCGAAGCACGTTGGCGAACCACCGTTCGAGACGGAACGCGTTGAGGGATCCGACGTTGAAACCTTGCGGAACAGGATTCGGATAAGCCGTTTCGACTGCCGGCAACAATAAAGAGGTTTCGCGGGCAAGCTGAGCGTCGATCCACCGGGAGTAGCCGTTGCTCGAGTCACCCAAGGCGATGAGACGTGACGCCTCCGCTTCGGTCGCTCCGAAGCTCGCCTGATTGAGGAACCGATAAGCCTCAGCCTTAGTGATCGGCGCTTGAGCTGGCGCGACACTCGTTGGATTCGAGGGGGATCCAGATCCGCCTCCACCCCCGCCGCAGGAAGAAAGCAGCAGCAGTAACGCCACGACCCACGATCGCGGCACC
>JBIIHO010000049.1:0-9160 GCA_044235605.1 Steroidobacteraceae bacterium
GCGGTCCATAAGGGGTATCCGGTGAAGGCGCACCTCGCTGCGCTCGACGCCTATGGACCCTCTCCCGTGCACCGCAGGAGCTGCGCGCCGGTAAGATCACGGTTGCGATGAGCGCCTTCGTCCACCTCCGCCTGCATACCGAGTACTCGCTGGTCGACAGCGTGGTGCGCATCGACGATCTCGTCGCGCGGGTGGCCGAACTCGGCATGCCCGCGGTCGCGGTGACCGATCAGAACAACCTGTTCGCGATGGTGAAGTTCTACCGGGCAGCGATGGCCAAAGGGCTCAAACCCGTCATCGGCGTCGATCTCTTCGTCGCCGAACCCGGCGATCGTGTGGCACCGACTCGAATTTCGTTTCTGTGCCAGAACGAAGCGGGCTATCTCAATCTCACTCGACTCGTCAGTCGCGCCTACCTCGAGGGTCAGCAGCGCGGCATGCCGCGAATCGAACGATCGTGGCTCGATGCACGGTCGACCGGCGGACTGATCGCGCTCTCGTGTGGCGCCGAGGGCGATGTCGGTCGTGCGCTCGCCGCGAGTCGCTCCGCCGATGCGCGTAAGCATCTGGCGTTTTGGCGTGAACTCTTCGGTGATCGGTATTACCTTGAAGTGAGTCGCATCGGTCGCGAAGGCGAGGAGGCGCTCGTTGGCGCCACGGTCGAACTCGCGCTCGCCGAAGGCGTGCCGCTCGTCGCGACGAACGACGTTCGGTTCTTGTCAGAGGACGATTTCGAGTCACACGAGGCGCGGGTGTGCATTCACGAGGGCTCGCAGCTCGGTGATGCGAGTCGGCCGCGGCGTTATACGCCACAGCAATATCTGCGCAGCGCCGAGGAGATGACTGAGCTTTTCGCCGATTTGCCCGAGGCGCTCGAGAACTCGGTACAGATCGCGCGGCGTTGCAGCCTCATGCTGCAGCTCGGCGAGAGTCGGTTGCCTGAATACCCGGTGCCCAAGGGGCAGACGACCGAAGGCTTTTTGCGCAGCGAATCGGCGCGAGGGCTCAAAGAGCGCCTCGCGCGACTGCCGCAGGCCGATCGAAAAACCTACGAGGCGCGCCTTGAGAGCGAGCTCGACGTCATCTGCAAGATGGGATTCGCCGGTTATTTTTTGATCGTCGCGGATTTCATTCGGTGGGCGAAGGGTAACGGCGTGCCCGTGGGGCCGGGCCGTGGTTCGGGCGCCGGCTCGCTCGTCGCGTACTCGCTCGGCATCACGGACATCGATCCGCTGCAGTACGACCTGCTGTTCGAGCGCTTCTTGAACCCCGAGCGCGTGTCGATGCCCGACTTCGACGTCGACTTCTGCATGGACGGTCGCGATCGGGTGATCGAGTACGTCGCCGAGAAGTACGGTCGCAAGCGCGTGTCGCAGATCATCACCTACGGCACCATGGCGGCGAAGGCGGTCGTGCGTGACGTCGGTCGCGTGCTCGGTTTCGGATACGGGCAGGTCGATCGCATCGCGAAGCTCATTCCGTTCGAACTCGATATCACCCTCGACTCGGCGATCGAGAAAGAGCCGGAGCTCAAGAAGCTCTACAAGCAGGACGAGGACGTCCGCAGCCTCATCGATCTCGCCAAATCTTTGGAGGGCCTCACTCGAAACGCCGGTAAGCATGCCGGTGGCGTGGTGATCGCGCCCTCGGTGCTCGAGGATTTCGCGCCGCTCTATTGCGAAGAGGGCGGTGGAAGCGTCGTCACGCAGTTCGACAAAGACGACGTCGAGGCCGCAGGCCTCGTGAAGTTCGACTTCCTCGGGCTTCGTACGCTCACGATCATCGAGCACGCCGTGCGCACCATCAACGCGGCGCGCGCCAAGGGTGAGCCGCCGATCGACATCGCGATGTTGCCGATGGACGACGCCGCCGCGTTCCAGCTTCTCAAAAATTGCGAGACGACGGCGGTCTTCCAGCTCGAATCGCGGGGCATGAAGGACCTCGTGCGGCGTCTGCAGCCCGACCGCTTCGAAGATATCGTCGCGCTCGTCGCGTTGTTCCGTCCGGGCCCGCTGCAGTCGGGCATGGTCGACGACTTCATCGCGCGTAAGCACGGTCGCATCGACGGGCCCATCGACTATCTGCACCCGAGCCTCGAGCCCATTCTGAAGCCTACGTACGGCGTGATCCTGTATCAGGAGCAGGTGATGCAAATCGCGCAGGTGCTCGCCGGCTACAGCTTGGGCGGCGCTGATTTGCTGCGCCGCGCCATGGGTAAGAAAAAGCCCGAGGAGATGGCCAAGCAGCGCAGCACCTTCGTCGAAGGCTCGGTGGCGCGCGGCGTGCCTGAGTCGCAGGCGGCCCACATTTTCGATTTGATGGAAAAGTTCGCGGGGTACGGCTTCAACAAGTCGCACTCGGCCGCGTATGCCTTGCTGTCTTATCAAACGGCGTGGCTCAAGGCCCATCACCCCGAAGCCTTCATGGCGGCCGTGCTGTCGGCGGATATGGATCACACCGATAAGGTCGTGACCATCAAGGACGAGTGCGATCGCATGGGGATCACCGTGCTACCGCCTGATGTCAACGCGTCGGCGTATGCGTTCGTGGTCGCGGGCCCTCGCGAAGTGCGCTACGGACTCGGGGCGATCAAGGGTGTGGGCCAGTCGGCGGTCGAGGCGATCACCGAGGAGCGTAAGGCCAACGGCCCGTATCGCAGTCTCGAAGATCTTTGCCGCAGGCTCGATCTCAATCGCGTGAACCGACGCGTGTTCGAGGCGCTCATCCGCTCGGGCAGTCTCGACTCGCTGGGTGTGAATCGCGCGACGCAGATGGCGCGATTGCCGGCGGCGATGCAAATGAGCGAGCAAGCGACGCGCGCCGTCGAAGCGGGGCAGGTCGATCTTTTCGGGCTTGCGCAGCCTTCGGAGAGTGACGGCGACGCGAGCGCGGCGGCCGTACCGCCGCAGGCGGAGTGGGGCGAGTCGATGCGACTCGCGGGTGAGCGCGACACGCTCGGGCTGTATCTCACGGGGCACCCCATCACGCGTTACGAGAAAGATCTCGCACGATTCGTGAGCGGTCGCATCGCTGACCTCTTGAGCGATCGGCCGTCTCAGGGCGCGCCGGAGCGCGGTTACTTCGGTGGCCGCACGGCGTCGATCGCAGGCTACATCCATGAGATCCGCAAACGCGGGAACCGTACGTCCATCGTGCTCGACGATCGAACGGGGCGTATGGAGATCACATTCTTTGACGAAGTCATGCAGCGTTATCGAGAGCTCATCGTGAAGGATGCGCTCGTGCTCATCGAGGGGCAGCTGCGTTTCGACGAACAGGGCGACACCTGGCGTATGGCGGCGCGCAAGGTCACCGAACTTGATCGTGCCCGCGAGCAACAGGCGCATCGCATCGTGCTGATCTGGCCGCGCGCGAACGGCACGGACCAAGGATTGATGTTGCAGCGGCTTGCCGAGACGCTCTCGGCTCATCGACCCGGCCCCTGCGCCGTGGGCGTGCGTTATGCGGGCGAGCAGGCGAGTGCGGCGCTCGAGCTCGGGCCCGAGTGGAAAGTGAGGGCGAGCCCCGAACTCATCGAGGCGCTCGAGCAACTCGTGGGCCCGAATGGGGTGCGCGTGGTGTACGGCCCGCCGCCCGGCACCACGACCTCTGCGTACGGCTGACGTGACGTTGACGGTTGAAAGCACGGGGTCCGCCCCGTAACCTCCGCCCCGATGGCACTCAACTTTCTCGATTTCGAACAACCGATCGCCGAGCTCGAGGCGAAGATCGAAGAATTGCGTCACGTCACGGCCGGTGCCGGCGTCAACGTGCAGGATGAGATCGCACGCCTGCAGTCGAAAAGCGATCAACTCACGCGCAGTATTTTTTCGAAGTTGAGTCCGTGGCAGGTGACGCAGCTCGCGCGCCATCCGCATCGACCCTACACCTTCGATTATCTCTCGCAGGCCTTTACGGGCTTCGAAGAGCTACACGGCGATCGCATGTTCGGTGACGACCAGGCTCTCGTCGGCGGGCTTGCGCGTCTCGAGGGTGAAGCGGTCATGGTCATCGGCCATCAGAAGGGCCGCGATACCAAAGAGCGCGTGCGTCGCAACTACGGCATGCCGAAGCCCGAGGGTTATCGCAAAGCACTGCGGCTCATGCACATGGCGGATCGTTTTGGATTGCCGCTCATCACGTTCATCGATACGCCGGGGGCGTACCCCGGCCTCGAGTCCGAAGAGCGCGGACAAAGTGAAGCGATTGCACGAAATCTTTTTGAGATGGCGAAGCTTCGCGTACCGGTCGTGAGCCTCGTCATCGGCGAGGGCGGCTCGGGCGGTGCACTCGCCATCGGTGTCTGCGATCGCTTGTTGATGTTGCAGTTCAGCACCTATTCGGTGATCTCGCCCGAGGGCTGCGCGTCTATTCTTTGGAAGAGCGCCGACAAGAAAGAAACCGCGGCCGAGGCCATGGGTCTCACGGCCGATCGACTGCGCTCACTCGGACTCGTCGACGAAGTGATCGCCGAGCCGCTCGGGGGTGCACATCGCAATCCGACCGCGACCGCGGCATCGGTCAAGGCGGCGCTTGTACGTCACTTGCGCGAGTTGCAGGCGAAGCCGCGCGAGACCATGCTCGCCGAACGTTCGCGTCGACTCGCGGGCTTCGGTGCCTACGCCGAGGGGTCGGGCTGAGCGCGCCTCGCGACCCGCTGCTCGAGCGCCTTTCGCGCGAACTCGAGTCACTCGCGGGTGATTCCGCGCCCTCGGGTTGGTGCGTTGCGCTGAGTGGTGGGGCGGATTCGGTCGCCTTGCTGGTCGCGCTCTCGGAGCTTCGTCGTTCATCGCACTGGCGACGTGTGCCGCTGCGTGCAGTACATGTTCATCACGGTCTACGCCCGGATGCCGATACTTGGGCCTCCCATTGTCGTGCGTTGTGCCGAGGCCTGCGTATTCCGCTTTCGGTGCGACGAGTCACTGTACCGAGAACGCGTGGGTCTTCGCTTGAGGCCGAGGCGCGCCGGGTACGCTACGAGGCGCTCGGTCAAGGTCTTCGCCGCCACGAGTGGTTGCTCACGGCGCATCACGAAGACGATCAGCTCGAGACGCTTTTACTACAGTTGATGCGCGGCGCAGGCGTGGCGGGCTTGGCTGCGATGCCGCGAGAGATGGCCTTCGGCTCGGGGCGTTTGGTGCGGCCCTTGCTTCACGAGTCACGCGCCGCGCTTGAGACGTTTGTACGGGCGCGTGGACATAGCTGGATCGAGGATGACAGTAACGTTGATGAGCGCTTCGATCGAAATTTTTTGAGACGACGGGTGTTGCCCGCGTTACGTGAACGTTGGCCTGCTGCCGCACGTGTCGCCTCGCGTAGCGCCTCGCATCTCGGTGAGGCGCGGACTTTGCTCGAGGCGCTCGCGGTGGGAGATCTCGCGCGGGTGAGTGTCGAGGGCGGACTCGTCGAACTTACGAAGCTTGCCAAACTCGATGCCGCGCGACAGCGCAATGTGCTCCGCCATTGGTTGCAGACACGCGGCCTCGCGATGCCCGATGCCGTGCATCTCGAGCGCATTCGGGTCGAGTTGGCCGCTGCTCGAGTAGACGCGAATCCGATCGTGCGCTGGACGGGTGGTGAGGTGAGGCGGTTTCGAGGTCGACTGTACGCGATACGAGAGCCTGCGACGCGAAAGTCCGCGACGAACGCAAAGACGCCTCGCGATCGCCAGGCGTGGCGGTGGCGGACGACTCGTCGATTCGATCTCGGGGAGGGGCGAGGCGTGCTGCGTCTCGTGACTGATCCTCATGGTCCGCTGAATGCCGAATCACTTCCCGCGGTGCTTTGGGTGGGTGTGCGCGAGGGGGGCGAGAAGCTCGCGCTCGAGCCGGGTGGGCCGCGTCGAGCACTCAAGGAGCTGCTGAGGGTGGCGACGCTGCCGCCCTGGGAGCGTGAGGCGCTGCCGATCGTGTTCGACGGAAAAACACGTGCTGCAGCCGTGGTGGCCGTCGCCGATCTGCTCGTCGCCGCGCCATTCCGTACAACGGTCAGTTCAAACGGTGCGAAGGGGCATTTACGGCTGGTGTGGGAAGGTCGTTTTTGTTAATCTGATTTCCCGTCGTGCCGGGGTCTTCTCGGCGCTTTTTTTTGCGGCGGTCCCCATGCCTCGTTTCGTCTTTGTCACCGGCGGTGTCGTTTCCTCGTTAGGGAAAGGCATCGCCTCCGCGTCGTTGGCGGCCATCCTCGAGGCACGCGGTCTCAAGATCGCGATGGTCAAGTTCGATCCGTACATCAACGTCGATCCGGGCACGATGAGTCCGTTTCAGCACGGCGAGGTGTTCGTCACCGACGACGGCACCGAGACGGACCTCGACCTCGGTCACTACGAGCGCTTCGTACGCACGGTGACGGGTCGTCACAGCAACTTCACTACCGGTCGTATTTACGAGCGTGTCATCGCCAAAGAGCGTCGCGGCGATTACCTCGGCGCCACGGTGCAGGTGATCCCGCATATCACCGATGAGATCAAAGCGAGCATCATGCTCGGCGCCGGCGACTCGGACGTGTGCATGGTCGAGATCGGCGGCACGGTGGGCGACATCGAATCGCTGCCGTTCCTCGAGGCGATTCGTCAGATCGGTGTGGAGCTCGGTCGTAACCAAGCGATCTTCATGCACCTGACGCTGGTGCCCGTCGTGGGTGGGGGCAGCGAAATCAAAACGAAGCCGACGCAGCACTCGGTCAAAGAATTGCGCGGCATCGGTATCCAGCCGGACATCTTGCTCTGCCGCGCGCGCGACCCGCTGCCCGCCGAGCATCGTCGCAAGATCGCGCTCTTCACCAACGTCGAGCATCGCGCGGTCATCTCTGCGGTCGATGCCCGCGATATCTACGAGATTCCGCTCTTGCTGCACGAGCAGGGGCTTGACGACATCGTCGTCGAAAAGCTCCGACTCGAGTCGCAGGCCAAGCCCGCTGATCTGTCTTCGTGGCAGCGTGTGGTCGACACCAAGGCGAACCCAGAAGCCGAGGTCGACATCGCGATGGTCGGCAAGTACGTGCAGAACCGCGACTCGTACATTTCGCTCAACGAGGCGCTCACGCATGCCGGGGTGCAGAACCGCACGCGCGTGAACATTCATTTCATCGAGTCGACGAACATCGAAGAGCAGGGTACGGCCGTGCTCGAGAAGATGGATGCGATTCTGGTACCGGGCGGATTCGGCGAGCGCGGTGTCGAGGGCAAGATTGCGGCGGTGCGATTCGCGCGCGAGCGTAAAATTCCGTACCTCGGTATTTGTCTCGGCATGCAGATCGCCGTCATCGAATATGGTCGGCACGTGCTCGGTCTCACCGGAGCGAACAGCACGGAATTCAATCGCGAGACGCCGCATCCGGTGATCGCGCTCATCACCGAGTGGCAAGACGCGTTGCACGGCGCTCAGGCGCGCAGCGACACCTCTAACCTCGGCGGCACCATGCGTCTCGGCGGTCAGGACGTGAAGCTCGCCAACGGCTCTCGCGCCCGCACGATTTACGGTAAGCCCGTGATCCGTGAGCGTCACCGTCATCGATACGAGTTCAACAATACTTATCTCGATCGTTATCGGGCGGCCGGGCTTTCGTTCTCGGGGATGTCGCCGGATGAGCTCGTCGAGATCGTCGAACTCGCCGATCATCCGTGGTTCGTCGCCACGCAGTTCCACCCGGAGTTCACCTCCAACCCGCGCGATGGTCATCCGCTCTTTACGGGGTTCATCGCTGCCGCGCGCAAGCAGCACGGGAGTCGTAAGGCATGAAGCTTTCGCAACACGAGGTTGGAGCCCAGTCGCCGTTTTTTTTGATCGCAGGGCCGTGTGTGATTGAAAGTGCGGCACTCTGCGAAGAGGTGGCGGGGCGCATGCGCGAGATCACGATGCGTCTCGGTGTGCCGTACGTGTTCAAGGCCTCGTTCGACAAAGCGAATCGTTCGTCGCGTTCGAGCTTTCGGGGCCCCGGACTCGAAGCGGGGCTCAAGGTACTCGAAGGGATTCGTTCGAAGTTCGGCTTACCCGTGTTGACGGACGTGCACGAGGACACGCCGCTCGCCGAAGTGGCCGCGGTCGTCGATGTGCTGCAGACGCCTGCGTTTCTTTGTCGGCAGACCAACTTCATCGTCGCGGTGGCCGCGCAAGGTAAGCCCGTGAATATCAAAAAGGGGCAGTTCCTCTCGCCCTGGGAAATGCAGAACGTCGTCGATAAGGCCCGTTCGACGGGTAACGACGCCATTATGGTCTGCGAGCGGGGTTTCAGCTTCGGCTACAACAATCTCGTCTCCGACATGCGTTCGCTCGCCATCATGCGTAAGACCGGATGCCCGGTGGTGTTTGACGCCACGCATTCGGTGCAGCTGCCCGGTGGGCAGGGCAACGCCTCGGGCGGACAACGCGAATTCGTGCCTGTGCTCTCACGCGCTGCGGTGGCGGCGGGTATCGCGGGTCTTTTCATGGAGACGCATCCCGATCCTGCCAAAGCGCTCTCGGATGGCCCGAACGCTTGGCCGCTGCCGCGCATGGAATCTTTGCTGTCGACGCTCGTCGAGCTCGATCGCGCTGTCAAAAAACATCCCTTCGAGGAAGATCGAACATGAGTCGAATCAAAGAAATCCACGCTCGCGAAGTCATCGACTCGCGTGGCAATCCCACTGTCGAAGCGGATGTGATCCTCTCGAGTGGCGTGATGGGTCGCGCAGCCGTGCCCTCGGGTGCCTCGACCGGCACGCGCGAAGCCGTGGAGCTGCGTGACGGCGATAAGCGCCGTTACCTTGGCAAGGGCGTGCTGAAGGCGGTGCGCAACGTCAACGGCCCGATCCGTAAGGCGCTGCTCAAGCACGATGCCCGCGATCAGCAGGACATCGACGCGCGGCTCATCGCGCTCGACGGTACCGAGAACAAAGCTCGACTCGGCGCCAATGCGCTGCTCGCAGTGTCGCTTGCGACCGCCCATGCTGCGGCGACCGATGCGGGGCTTCCGCTGTGGCGTTATCTCGCCGGTCGTCGTAAGCCCGTGATGCCGGTGCCGATGATGAACGTCATCAACGGCGGCGCTCATGCGGACAACAGTCTCGATATTCAGGAGTTCATGATCCTGCCCGTCGGCGCACGCAGCTTCAGCAAGGCCTTGCAGATGGGTGCCGAGGTGTTTCACACGCTCAAGGGCATCCTCAAGGGTCAGAAACTCA
>JBIIHO010000273.1:0-2733 GCA_044235605.1 Steroidobacteraceae bacterium
CGCAGGAAGAGATCCAGAAGCTCACGGACAAGTACGTGGCGGAGATCGACGCAGCGCTTGCGGCCAAAGAAAAAGAAATCATGCAGGTTTGAGGCCGAAAGGTCCCTGCGATTTTGGCACTGCCTCACCACATCGCCATCGTGATGGACGGGAACGGCCGCTGGGCCGAGGCCCGGGGTGAGCCGCGACCGGTCGGGCATCGTGCGGGCATCGAGCCCGTGCGCAAGATCATTCGCGAGTGCGCGAAGCTCAACATCGAGGCGCTGACGCTGTTCGCGTTCTCGAGCGAGAACTGGCGACGACCTGAGACCGAGGTCGCTGCGATCATGGGCCTCTTCATGGAAGCGCTCGACCGCGAAGTGGCCGAGCTTCATGCCAACCGTGTACGAGTTCGTATCATCGGTAATCGGCAGCGCTTATCGGTGCGTTTGCAGCAGCGCATCGCCGAGGCCGAGGCGCTCACGGCGGCTAATGATGGGCTCAAGCTGCAGGTGGCCGTGAGTTACGGCGGGCGCTGGGATGTGCTCGAGGCGGCCAAGCGCTTGGCCGCACGTGCGGCGAGCGGTGAGATCCGCGCGTCAGATATCGACGAAGATCTGTTCTCTGCGGAGTTGCAGCTCTCCGATCTGCCCGACCCGGATCTTTTTATTCGTACGGGTGGCGATCATCGCGTGAGCAATTTTTTGCTCTGGAACATCGCCTATGCCGAGCTCTTTTTCACCGATGTGTTATGGCCCGATTTCGACGAAGCGGAGTTCAAGCTCGCGCTCGAAGATTTCGCGGGGCGTGAGCGTCGATTCGGGCTCACGGGTCCTAAGAAATGAGTGAGTTACGGCAGCGGGTGCTCACTGCGGTAGTGCTCGCGGCGCTGCTGCTCGTGGCGCTCTTCGCATTGCCTGCGGTCGTCACCACCTTCCTGATCGTGCTCGTCGTGACGGGTGGGGCGTGGGAGTGGTCGGCGTTCCTGCACCCCGAGCGCCGCCGGCTGCGTCTCGCGTATGTGGCGCTCGTCGCGCTCGGGCTTTATGTGGCCTGGCAATACTCGAGCGGCACCGAGGCGTTCACGATACTGCTCGCGCTGGCGGCGGTGTGGTGGGTCGTCGCGCTCGGCTGGGTGATGTTTGTGCCGACGCGCGGTGGCTCGATTGCCGCCGCGATCGCCGGGCTCCTCGTGCTCGTGCCGGCGGGTGTGGCGCTCATTCGCTTGCGTCTCGAAGACAATGGCGCCGCGCTCGTGCTCTTTTCTTTGATCGTGGTGATGGCGGCGGATGTGGGTGCGTATTTTGCAGGCCATCGTTTTGGGCGCACCAAGCTTGCGCCAAAAGTCTCGCCCGGCAAGAGCTGGGAGGGCGTCATCGGCGGCGTCATCGCCTCTCTCGTCGTGGCGGCGATCGGGGCGAGCCTGCTTGACTGGCCCGTCGCACCCGTTATGTTGCTCGCGGCGGGTGCCGCGGCGTTTTCGGTGGTGGGCGATCTCACCGAGAGTCTCATGAAGCGTCATACGGGGCTCAAAGATAGCGGCCGCTTGTTCCCGGGTCACGGGGGCGTGCTCGATCGCTTCGACAGTCTCTCGGCGGGTATTCCCGTTTTCGTGTTGGGGCTCATCAAGGTCGGAGCGCTCGCGTGAGCAGGCCCGTAGGCATCGCCGTGCTCGGCTCGACGGGCAGCATCGGTGACAGCACGCTCGATGTGGTGGCGCGTCATCCCGATCGATTCAAGATCGTCGCGCTCGGTGCGCGACGCGATCACACTAAATTATTGGCGCAGTGTTTGAAGTTCGAACCCGAGTGCGCGGCACTCGTCGAGGCCGACGCGGCGCGCGAACTCGAGCAAGGGCTTCGTCAGGCAGGCTCGAAGACCCGCGTCCTCGTCGGTGAGACGGCGCTCGATGAGATCGCCGCCATGTCCTCTGCACCCGTCGTGATGGCGGGCATCGTGGGCGCGGCGGGGTTGTCTTCATCGCTCGCCGCGGCGCGTGCGGGCAAGCGACTCATGATCGCCAATAAAGAACCGCTCGTGATGGCCGGACCCATGCTCATCGAGGCTGCGCGCGAGGGTAGGGCAACGTTGTTGCCAATCGACAGCGAACACAACGCGATCTTTCAGTGCTGGCCCGCGGGGGCCGAGACGGGCCGTGCACCGAAGGGTGTGCGTCGTATTCTGCTCACCGCCTCAGGCGGACCGTTCGTCGACTGGAGCGCCGAACAGATCGCCGCGGCGACGCCGGAACAGGCCTGCCGTCATCCGCGTTGGGTGATGGGCCGCAAAATCTCCGTAGATTCGGCGACGCTCATGAACAAGGGCCTCGAGGTGATCGAGGCTCGCATGTTGTTCGGTCTGCCGCTCGAACAGATCGAGGTGGTGGTGCATCGGCAGAGCCTCGTGCACTCGCTCGTCGAATATGTCGACGGCTCGATGCTCGCGCAGCTCGGATCGCCCGATATGCGCACCCCGATCGCCCATGCTCTCGGATGGCCGGACCGGATCGACTCCGGTGTACAATTCCTCGACCTTGCCCGGGCCGGCGTACTGCAATTCGAGCCCCCGGACACGGGTCGATTCCCCTGTCTGGCGCTTGCGCGTCAGGCAGCCGCTGCGGGGGGTCTGGCACCCGCCATCCTCAATGCGGCAAACGAGGTCGCCGTAGCGGCGTTCCTGGAGGGCCATTTGAACTTCAGCGGTATCCCGACGGTCATTGACTCCGTGATGAATGCCGTGCCGGCTGGCGAGGCC
>JBIIHO010000274.1:0-2732 GCA_044235605.1 Steroidobacteraceae bacterium
CACGATCCCGCTCGGTGAGGACATCGGCTTTTTGCCGGGCACCGAAGAGGAAAAAATGGAGCCCTGGATGGGCGCCCTGATGGATAACCTCGAAGTGCTCACTCAAAGCTCGGAAGGTGGCAGTTGGGGTCGTGCCGCGACGAACGATCTGCTTCGTAATCGCATCAAGATCCGCTCGCTCAATTTCATGCGCGGACGCACCTTCCTCAACCGCTTGGTCATCCTCGATGAAGCCCAGAACCTCACCCCCAAGCAAATGAGAGCGCTCGTCACACGCGCGGGCCCGGGAACCAAGATCGTTTGTCTCGGCAATATCGCGCAGATCGACACGCCCTACCTCACCGAGACGACCTCGGGTCTCACCTTCGTCGTGAGTCGATTTCAAGGCTGGGCGCATGCCGGTCATGTGACCTTGGTACGCGGTGAACGCTCGAGGCTTGCCGACCACGCCTCCGAGGCGCTTTGAACTTGCAGGCGCGCCGCGGGTCTACCGTGTGATGAGCTCTCGGGTCATGCGAAAGCGTTGGGTGGGTTCGCTCGTGGCGGCGATCGCGGCGCTTCTCGTGCTGCTGCCCGGCCGTGCATCGGCGCAGTCTGCTGCAGTCGATTTGCCCGACATCGGCTCGGGCGCCAACTCCACCCTGACGCTCAACGACGAATACCAAATCGGACGTATGGTGGTGCGCAGTCTTCGCGACCAGGGGCTTATCCTCGAAGACCCCGAGGTCACCGACTACATTCAGACTCTCGGCAGTCGAATCGCTGCGCAAATTCCTGAATCGGAGCAACGCTTCACGTTCTTCGTGGTACGCGAGGCGGGAGTGAACGCCTTTGCGCTACCTGGCGGTTTCATCGGCGTGAACTACGGTCTCATCACAGCGACCGCCAACGAATCGCAGCTTGCGAGCGTACTCGCTCACGAAATCGCTCACGTCACGCAACGACATATCGCCCGTGCCATCCAGGCACAGGGTCGGAATTCCATGGCCTCTGCGGCGGCCATGCTCGCGGCGATCCTCATCGGTATGACGACGGGCAGCCCTGATGCCGTGCAAGCGGGCATCGCCATCGCCCAAGGCACCATGGCGCAGCAACGCATCAATTTCACCCGCGCCAATGAATATGAAGCCGATCGAATCGGCATCAGTTTTCTTGCGGCAGCGGGCTTCGACCCGAACGCCATGCCCGATTTCTTCGAAACTCTGAACCGTCGTTCGGGTCTCGCGGGCAGCGGTATTCCGGAATTTTTGCGTACGCACCCCGTCACCACCAACCGTATCGCCGAGTCACGCGATCGCGCCTCGCAGATCACCCCCGCCGTAAAGCCCCAAACGGCGTCCTATGAATTCGTGAGAGAGCGCGTTCGTGTTCTCGGCGCTCCGAGCGGTTCGGATATCCGGCCGTTTTATGCGGCGCTCGCCGATCGAGGCCCGCTCAATGCCGCGCAGCGTTACGGAGAAGCCCTCGCCCGACTCGGCGCCGGCGATCGCGATCGTGCCGCGAGTGCGCTCGTCGAACTCTCGTCATCCCAACCCCAGAGCCCGATGCTCCAAGCCGCGCTCGGGCAAGCGCTGTTTGCCGCAGATCAGCCCGATCTCGCACGCCAGACCTTGAAGCGTGCGCTCGAGGTCGCACCTCGAAATGTACCGCTCACCATTCGATACGCCGAGGTGTTGTTACAAACAGGCGGCGCCAAAGAAGCACATCAGGTACTGCTCGATCTTTTCAACAACGTGCCACCGACACCAGAGCAGATTCGCCTGACTGCGCTCGCCGCGAGCAGCGCGGGCGACACCAGCGACGCGTACTACTACATGGGCGAATACCACATCGCGACCGGCGACCTCATGCTCGCTGTCAAACAATTGGAACTTGCCCTTGCCGACCCCGACATCACCAATGTTCAGAGGGCCCGTTTCGAGGCGCGTATGAAGGAAGTGCGAGAAGCCCTTGCCGAGAGCGGCAAGCGGAGAGCGAGGCAAGCAGCTAGACAGCCTTGAGGGCAACCGGCCAATCAGCGCTAACCCTCCCGTTACCACGCTGAGATTCTCTTCGGCGAAATTTTCTTTCGGTGCACCCTCTTTGGTTGCTTAAGACACAGACAACGCAGCAGGCAGTGCCCGGGCGTTCATCACCCAATACAAACCCTGACACGCCCCCGATTTACGATAAAATTCGGGCATGTCCTACGCCCCGAAACATCCGTTTGCTCGACTCTCAGTCGCCCTGCTTCTGCTCAACGCCCTCTCTGCTTGCGCTACCACGGGAACGCGCGCGGCTGACCCGCGCGACCCGTTCGAACCGATCAATCGTGTCTCGTATGCCATCAACGACGGTCTCGATCGCGCACTGATCCGACCGACGGCGAAGGCCTACCGTGCTGCGACGCCGCAGTTCTTTCAGATCGGGGTCTCCAACGTCTTCAGCAACGCCAAATATCCGGTCACGCTGGTCAACAATGCATTGCAAGGCAAGTTCGACGCCGCAGCCAGCGATACGGGCCGATTCTTGGTCAATACGACCGTGGGACTCGGCGGCTTGTTTGATCCCGCGACTGCCATGGGGCTTGATCGCAACGACGAGGACTTCGGTCAAACATTTGGGGTGTGGGGAATAGGCACCGGGCCCTACTTCGTGATCCCTCTTTTCGGACCGACCACACTTCGCGATGGAATCGGCAGCCTCGCCGACGATTTCGGCGAGCTCCGCTCCTACCTAGAGGACGACAGCAC
>JBIIHO010000275.1:0-2728 GCA_044235605.1 Steroidobacteraceae bacterium
CATCTCCTCGGCCATGAAAGGTCGCGCGGAAGAAGAAGGCAAGGCGTTCGAGGTGGTGAAGATGGCGCTGGTGGCGAGCGTGCGGGGTTATCCGCCGCAGGTCGCCGTCGAATTCGCGCGCAAGTTGCTCTTCAGCGATGTACGCCCCACCTTCTCGGATCTCGAAGATTCTTTGAAGAACAAGACCAAGGCTCCCGAGCCGCCGAAGGCCTGAGACGCTCATGGCAAAGAAAGGCAAAGGGCCGGACGACAAACGACCGATCATCATCCGTCGGAAAAAGGTCGTGGCCGGAGGCCACCACGGCGGCGCCTGGAAAGTCGCCTATGCCGACTTCGTGACCGCGCTGATGGCTTTCTTTCTCGTGATGTGGCTCGTGGCATCCGCCAACGACCAACAAAAATCCGCGATCTTCGACTACTTCAAAAACCCGAGCATGGAGCGCGGCGCGGCGCCCATTCCGGCACCCGGACAAAGCGGACCGGGCGGCGCGAGCACGAGCCCTATCGACTTGCGCGGGGGACTCACCGCCTCGGCGCCTTCGCCGATTGCGGAATCGAGCGCGGGCACTCCGTCCTCCACGGAGCCTCGAGACGACCTGCGCACACCTCGTGCGCTGACCGGCGAGAACAGCGAGACCAAGCGCTTCCAAGAAATTCGCAAAGAGCTGCTCGAAGCGATCGAGAAGAACGAGACCTTACAAAAATATCGCGAGCAACTTCTGATCGATATCACGACAGAAGGTCTACGCATCCAGATCGTCGATGCGCAGAATCGTCCGATGTTCGATTTGAGCGGGACAGCCATCAAACCCTACGCGCGAGAACTGCTCCTCGAGGTCGGGAGATCCCTCGAAGGCGTACCGAATCGCCTCAGTATCTCGGGTCATACCGATGACACCCCTTTCGTAGGCGGCGCACGCTCGCGTTACAGCAATTGGGAACTCTCCGCCGACCGCGCGAACGCCGCAAGGCGCGTACTCGTCGAGGGCGGGGTCGCGGAGGACAAAGTCGCCCGGGTCGTCGGTATGTCCTCATATGTCCGACTCGATACCCAGAACCCCAGCAACCCCATCAATCGACGCATCAGTATCGTGGTGCTCAACAAGGCGACCGAAGACGCCCTGAACCGCTCCGATGCGTTCACACCGGGCGGCAACGCGTCGAGCCCGATAGCGCAGCCCATACCCTGACAGTTACCATAGCGCCCCTATGGGTCGCATATTCGAAGTTCGCAAGGCCACCATGTTCGCCCGCTGGAACAAGATGGCCAAACAGTTCGCGCGCATCTCCAAAGACATCAACATGGCCGTGAAGTCGGGGGGTCCCGACCCACAGTCGAACCCCACGTTGCGCCGCATCCTGCAGAACGCGCGTGCGATCAACATGCCGAAGGATAAGGTCGAGGCGGCGATCAAGCGCGCCTCCGGTCGGGATGCCACGAATTACGAAACCGTGATCTACGAGGGCTACGCACCTCACGGTATCGCCCTACTCGTCGAAACGGCCACTGATAACCCAACGCGAACCGTCGCCACCGTCCGCAATGCGTTTCAAAAAGGCGGCGGCAACCTCGGCACGAGCGGGAGCGTCTCGTTCATGTTTCGCAAGATGGGTGTCTTTCGACTCGATCCGACCGGTATCGACCAGGATGACCTCGAGCTCTATCTCATCGATCACGGGCTCGACGAAATGGGCGAGAGCACCGGCGAAAAAGGCGAGCCGCAAATTGTCGTTCGCTGCGCGTTCGAAGATTTCGGTCGCGTGCAGGAAGCGCTCGAAGCGCGCAAGATCTCGCCACTCAAGGCCGAGCACGAGTACATCCCGATGGCACCCACTGAGCTACCCGAGGCCGATGCCGCCGAGGTGCTCGCGCTCATCGACAAACTCGAGCAAGACGACGACGTTCAAAGCGTGTTTCACACACTCGCCTGAGGAACCACCGCGACACCGCGGTCTCGATCGGCTTTTTTACTTTTCTTTTGATGCGTCGTTTATCGACGTCGGGTCGGACTCCGTGAGCGTCACGCCTCGCCGCTTGACGGCTTCGCGTAGGATGAACTCCACCTGACCGTTCACGCTGCGCAGCTCGTTGGCCGCCCATCGTTCGATCTCGCTCCAGAGCGCCGGATCGACCCGTATCAGAAAAGACTTGCGTTCCGCCACGGCAGCCTCGCCGCCTGACTCAGCCGTAGAGCGTGCCGGTGTTGATCACAGGCTTGGCTTCGGAGTCGCCGCAGAGCACGACCATGAGGTTACTCACCATGGCGGCTTTGCGCTCGGCGTCGAGCTCGACAACGCCCCGACGGGCGAGATCGGTGAGCGCCATCTCGACCATACTCACGGCGCCCTGCACGATCTTCTGCCGCGCAGCGAGCACGGCCTCAGCTTGCTGCCGACGCAGCATCGCTTGCGCCACTTCCGGTGCATAAGCGAGATGCGTGAGACGTGCTTCTTCGACGATCACGCCCGCCGGCGCCAGCCGAGTCTGCAGTTCGGTCTGCAACGCTTCCGACACCTCGTCGACGCCGCTGCGCAGCGTGATTTCATGCTCTTCGCCATGGTCGTAGGCGTACTGACTACCGAGATGCCGCACGGCCGACTCGGATTGGATACGCACGTATTCTTCGTAGTCGTCCACGTCGAACATCGCCTGCGCGGTGTCTTGCACGCTCCAGACGACGACCGCGCCAATCTCGATGGGATTACCCTGCTTGTCGTTGACCTTGAG
>JBIIHO010000276.1:0-2725 GCA_044235605.1 Steroidobacteraceae bacterium
AACGCTTACCAAAGAGCCAAAGTTATTTTCGCGAACGATCGATGAGTTGCGACGTGACCGCGATGCGATCGCCCGTCGGCGCGGTCAGAGCCGCGACTAAGAAATCATTGGCGTATAAAACCGAAAGGGCCCTTCACTCAACGTGAGGGCCCTTTCGATGTTCAAGTGTCTTGCGACGGGGTATTAGCCGCGGCGCTTGGAAACCTTGAGACGGCGACCGCGGTTGCTGCTCGGCAGACGCAGCGACAGTCTCATTGCGAAAGCCTTGAAGGTAATTGCGGCAACGGAGCGACCCAAAAGCTTAGCCAGCTTGGAGGTCGGCATCTTGCCTGCGAACTTACGCAGCTTCGCTTCGTCGGCAGCGGTCCAAGGGGCGACGTTGCGACGGGCTTTCTTTTTAACGGGACGAGCGGTTTTTTTGGCCATAAAAATAATCTACGAGTGATCAAAGAAGTCGCGCATTCTAAAGGCAAGCCTAGCGTCTGCCTACAGAATTTCCGTGCGGTGCCGCCCCAAAAGAGGGCACATTACGAAGATTTCATTGAGCCGATGACCCCGAAGCGGAGGCTGGCGCGAATCCGCGCTTGCGCATCAGCGCTTCGATCTGTGGATCACGACCGCGGAAAGCCTTGTATCCATCTGCTGGATCAATCGTATTTCCTACCGAGAAAACGTGGTCTCGAAGACGCTTCGCGATATCGCGATCCCAAGCGCCTTTTCCTTCGGTAAACGCTTCCCAGGCATCGGCGGTGAGGGTATCGGACCAAAGATAGCTGTAGTACCCGGCCGAGTACCCGTCTCCTGAAAATATGTGACCAAACTGAGGGGTGCGGTGGCGCATCACGATTTCTTCGGGCATACCCAGCTTGGCGAGCGTCTCTCGCTCGAAGGCATCGGGATCGATACGCGAATCAGGTTTCGCCGTCAGATGCAGTTTCATGTCGACGAGCGCGGCGGCGAGATACTCGATCGTGGCAAACCCTTGGTTAAAGGTCTTTGCGCGTTCGACCTTGGCGACGAGCTCGGCCGGTATGGGTTTTCCGGTCTTATGATGAACCGCGAATCGATCGAGCACTTCTTTGACCGGGAGCCAATGCTCGAGTAATTGTGACGGGAACTCAACGTAGTCGCGCGCGACGTTGGTACCTGACACGCTCGGGTAGTTCACGTTGCTCGATAGGCCGTGCAGAGCGTGGCCAAATTCGTGGAAGAGCGTGACGGCGTCATCCCAGCTGATGAGCACCGGTTCGCCCGGCGTTCCCTTCACGAAGTTCGAGTTATTGGAGACGATGGTCTTGACCTCGCCATCGAACCGCTCTTGGTTACGATAGGCGTTCATCCATGCACCCGATTGTTTACCGACCCGCGCGTAGGGGTCGAAGTACCAAAGCCCTATGAGCTTCCCGGCCTTGTCATCGACGCGCCAGACGCGAACATCCGGGTGATACACCGGTACGCTGCCCTCGGGCAGGGCGGTGAAGGTCATACCGAAAAGCTCGCCCGCGACGTAAAACATGCCCTCACGCAGCTTGTCGAGTTGCAGATAGGGCTTGAGTTCGTTCGTGTCTAGATCGTACTTCGCCTTACGAACTTTTTCGGCGTAGTGACGATAGTCCCAAGGCTCGATCTTGATTCGAGCGCCCTCTGCATCGGCGATCTTCTGCATGTCCGCAACTTCCTCTCGAACACGCGCGACGGCGGGCGTCCAGACCGCTTCCATGAGTTGCATCGCCCGCTCGGGCGTGCGTGCCATGGAGTTCTCGAGGCGCCAATGCGCATGCGTCTCGAAACCCAGCAGTCGAGCGCGTTCGGCGCGGAGCTGCAGGATCTGACCGATGATCGCGTTGTTGTCGCGCGCATCGCCGTTATCACCTCGGTTGACGAACACTCGCCAGACAGTCTCACGCAGATCTCGTCGGGTCGAGTAGGTGAGGAAAGGCTCTACCGAAGAGCGCGTGTTCGCGACGATCCATTTGCCGCGCTTGCCCCGGCGTTCGGCATCTGCCGCGAAGCCTGCCTGCAACGAGGCTGGCAGCCCTGCAAGGTCGGCTTCGCTTTCGAGGACGGTGTAGCGCTCGCTCTCGTCGGCGAGCAGGTTCTGACTAAACTGCGTGAACAGACCCGCGAGCGATTGGTTGATTTCCGCGAGGCGTTTCTTTGAAGACGAATCGAGCTTGGCGCCCGCACGAACGAAATTGGTGTACGTGAGCCAGGTCAGACGCTGCTCTTCGGCAGTGAGACCGGAGGTCGTACGGGTGTCGTAGACCGCCGCAATGCGACGAAAGAGCTTCTCGTTCTGAGTGATGGAATCGCGGAAGGCTGCCATCTTGGGCTCGATGTCTCGTTCGACCTGCTGAACGGCTTCGTCGCTCAGCGTCGAGCCGAAGATGTAATAGACCGTGGCAGCGCGATCGAGAGCGCGGCCTGAGCGCTCCATGGCGGCGATGGTGTTAGCGAAAGTCGCCGGCGCAGGGTTGTTGGCAATGCGCTCGAGTTCGGCAAGGTGCTCGGACATTCCCGCTTCAAGAGCGGGGGCGAGCAGTGCAGGCGAGGCTCGATCGAAGGGCGGTACGCCACCGTAAGGGCCGGACCAGGGTTCGAGCAGGGCGTTGGGGGCAGCGGCTGCAGCCGAGACAAGGACGGTACTCATAACGAGGGGAAGCAGTTTGCGCATGGGTAGGACCTGATCATGATGGACTGAAAAATTCAGACTGCCGGAACGCGT
>JBIIHO010000277.1:0-2695 GCA_044235605.1 Steroidobacteraceae bacterium
TGGTGACCGCCAGCAAAGCGGTGACGAAGTGGGCGGGATCGAGCGGAAAGCGACGCATGGACTGAATCATACCTAGCCGCCTGCCGGGCCACACTTGAGTTCGCTTCAGTCCACCCCTATAAACGTGTCATGTCTGCCGAAGAGAGTCGCCCGATTTCGGATACCTCGGTCGCCGAGGCCACACCCGAGGTCAAGCAACCGCCGTTGTTCCAGGTCCTCCTGCTCAACGACGATTACACGCCCATGGAGTTCGTGGTCGATGTGCTCGAGCGATTCTTCGGCATGGGTCGCACGAAGGCGACGCAGGTGATGCTCGAGGTGCACATGCACGGCAAAGGCGTCTGTGGGGTCTTTACCCACGAGATCGCCGAGACCAAGGTGGCGCTCGTGACCCGTTACTCGCGGGATCACCAGCATCCTCTTATGTGCACGCTCGAAGAGACGTGACACCAAGGCGAAAGCCGCAACGGAGTGCCTGATCGTGTTATCCAATGAACTTGAAACTTGTCTCAATAGTGCCTTCCAGGTCGCCCGCGAAGGCAAGCACGAATTTTTGACCGTCGAGCACTTGCTGCTCGCCATCCTCGATACGCCTCGGGTCAAAGAGGTGTTGAAGGCTTGCGGAGGCGACGTCCCGCGTCTCGCGGCCGAGCTTCGTGAGCACATCGAACAGACCACGCCTCGTTTGCCCGACGGCGACGAGCGCGAGGTGCAGCCGACCTTGGGTTTCCAGCGAGTGCTGCAGCGGGCGGTGTTTCACGTGCAGTCGAGTGGGCGAAAAGAAGTGGGTGTCGCCAACGTCCTCGTCGCCATCTTCAGTGAAAAGCAGAGCCATGCGGTGTTCCTACTCAACCGTCAGGACGTCGCGCGCCTCGATGTCGTCAATTACATCTCCCACGGCATGTCCAAGATCGCCGACGAACGCGGCGAGACCAAGGACGAACCGGCTGCTGCGCAGTCGCCGGCCGAAGCCGACGGCGGCGGGGCGCTCGAGAAGTACGCGTCCAATCTCAATAAGCTGGCCGAGGAGGGTCGTATCGACCCGCTCATCGGTCGTCAGATGGAGGTCGAACGCACCATCGAAATTCTTTGCCGCCGACGCAAGAACAATCCGCTCTACGTGGGCGAGGCGGGCGTCGGCAAGACGGCCATCGCCGAAGGTTTGGCTCGGCGCATCGTCGAAGGGCAAGTGCCCGAGGTGCTCTCCGACTGCGTCATTTATTCTCTCGATATGGGCTCTCTGATCGCAGGCACAAAATATCGCGGCGACTTCGAGAAGCGACTCAAAGCGGTCCTCGCAGAGCTTCGCAAGCAGCCGGGAGCCGTGCTCTTCATCGATGAGATCCACACGGTCATCGGTGCTGGCGCAGCCTCGGGCGGCGTCATGGATGCCTCTAACCTCATCAAGCCCGTGCTCACCAACGGCGAACTGCGCTGCATCGGCTCGACGACCTATTCCGAGTACCGCGGCATCTTCGAAAAAGACCATGCGCTCGCGCGTCGCTTTCAGAAAATCGACGTGGTCGAGCCTACGGTGCCCGAGACCATCGAGATCCTTAAAGGCCTGCGTAGTCGCTTCGAGGAGCATCACCAGGTCAAGTACACCGACGACGCCCTCAAGGCGGCCGCCGAGCTTTCGTCACGCCACATCAACGAGCGCCATTTGCCTGATAAGGCGATCGATGTGATCGACGAAGCCGGTGCTCGTCTGCGCTTGAAGCCTGAGGCCGAGCGCGAGAGTGAAGTCGATGTGCATCACATCGAAGAGGTCGTCGCGCGTATTGCGCGGATTCCGCCAAAGACGGTATCGAGTAACGACAAAGAAGTTCTTCGCAACCTCGAGCGCAATCTCAAGCTCGTCATCTTCGGTCAGGATAAAGCGGTCGAGACGCTGTCCTCGGCCATCAAGATGGCGCGATCGGGCCTCGGTGATTCGCGCAAACCCGTGGGTAGTTTTCTATTTGCCGGTCCGACGGGTGTGGGTAAGACCGAAGTGACTCGCCAACTCGCTATCGCTCTGGGTATCGAGTTCATTCGCTTCGATATGTCGGAGTACATGGAGCGTCACACCGTATCGCGCCTCATCGGCGCCCCTCCGGGGTATGTCGGCTTCGATCAGGGCGGACTACTCACCGAGGCTGTCTCGAAGCATCCGCATGCCGTGTTGCTGCTCGACGAAATCGAGAAGGCCCATCCGGATGTGTTCAATTTGCTGTTGCAAGTGATGGATCACGGCACCTTGACCGACAACAACGGTCGCAAGGCCGATTTCCGTCACGTCATCATCGTCATGACGACCAACGCCGGTGCCGCAGACATGGCTCGTTCGTCCATCGGCTTCACGCTCTCGGACAACGCGAGCGACGGTATGGAGGCGATCAAAAAAATGTTCTCGCCCGAGTTCCGCAATCGTCTCGATGCCGTCATTCAGTTTGGTGGATTGGACGAGGCGACCATCGAGCGCGTGGTCGAGAAACTACTCGTCGAAATCGAAACTCAGCTCGAGGGTAAGCGCGTGTCGTTGCAGCTCGACGACGAGGCCAGACGTTGGGTCGCAAAAACAGGCTACGACCCGAAGATGGGTGCGCGGCCCATGGCGAGAGTCATTCAGGAGCATATCAAGCGTCCGCTCGCCGAAGAGTTGCTGTTCGGCAAACTCGTCGGTGGCGGTACGGTGCGGGCGAGCGTGAAGAAA
>JBIIHO010000278.1:0-2694 GCA_044235605.1 Steroidobacteraceae bacterium
TGTCCCAGCGTGATGTGCGCATTAAGGACACCGACCAAGCCCACGAGGCCCAGATCGAACGACTCATCGAACGAACCACCCTTGCCTCGACAAGACGTACTCCTATTAGAGAGCCCTCCAGCGAGCTGAGACTGCTGCAGTTAGTAGAGGATATCGATGAGTGCAGAACAGGCGCCTTAACCGGCATTCTCGAGCCCGATGCATCTTGGAGCATGCTCACCGAATTGCTACGCGCCCGGCTCTCGAGGCGTCGAGTCTCCGTCACTAGCCTGTGCCTTGCGTCCAAAAGTCCGGTCACGACCGCCCTCCGCAGAATAGAGCGATTGCTCGAGACCGGACTCGTTTCATGCACCCAAGACCCTAAAGACCGACGCCGCAAATACATTGAACTGACAGACGAGGGCACTACCCGTCTCGTCGCCGCGCTTCGGGCCGTATCAGAGCGGGTTCGTGGCGAATAACCCACAAGCGCAATTTCAGTGCGCGCCCCCTTGGGTTTTTTCTCGTGGGTTGAGGTTAGAATGATGTCCGAACTAAACAACGGCCCGTCGGACCACTAGGTCCGCTGCGGGTAAATATAGAGGGGCCTGTCAATGAAGAGATTCCCAATCGTTGGTCTCGCCGTTTCGCTGACGCTGCTCACCGGCACTGCCGTTGCGCAAGACAGCGAAGGTCTTGAAGAGATCGTCGTCACCGCCACCAAGCGCGAACAAACCTTGCAGGATGTTCCGGTCGCTGTGTCGGTCACTTCGGTCGAGACCATCAACAAAGCGTCGATCCAAGACGTGACCGACCTCGCGTCGATCATTCCGTCGCTGCGCGTCACGACGCTGCAAACCTCGACCAACACCAACTTCATCATCCGCGGTTTCGGCAACGGCGCGAATAACCCGGGCATCGAGCCTTCGGTGGGTGTGTTCATCGACGGTGTCTACCGTTCGCGTTCCGCAGGCGCCATCGGCGACCTCGTCGACGTCTCGCGCGTCGAAGTACTGCGCGGTCCGCAGAGCACGTTATTCGGTCAAAATGCGTCGGCGGGCGTCATCAGCGTCGTCACGCAAAAGCCGCAATTCGAAACGGGCGGTCTCATCGAGGCGACTCTCGGCAATTACAATCAAAGAATTCTGAAGGGCAAGGTCACTGGACCTCTCAACGACTCGCTCGCCTACAGCCTGTCGGGCGTAATCAACCAGCGTGACGGTTACTTCCTCAATCAGCGCGACAACAGCGACTTCAACGATCGCGACCGTTGGGATCTCCGCGGTCAGTTGCTCTGGAATGCCAGCGACTCGGTCGAAGTGCGCTTTATCGCGGACATGAGCCGCATCGACGAAGTGTGCTGTGGTGTATCCAACCTCGTGAATGGCCCCACCGGAGCCTTGGCTGCCATTGCCGCGGGTCTTCCGCAAAACAGAGTGATTTATCCGGGTACCGCCGGAGCAGGAAAGCCGTTCGACCGCGCGGCGTACATCAACAAGAAGCCGTTGAACCGAGTCGAAAACAGCGGTGGTTCGCTGCACGTCGAATGGGAAATCAACGACGCGTTCGATTTCACCTCGATTACGGCCTGGCGCGACCAGAAGACCGATTTCGACTATGACTTCGACTTCACGGGCGCCCTGCTCGGCACGGTGAATCGCAACGTCGGTGACATCGAAACCTTCACTCAGGAATTCCGCATCGCCTTCGACAACGGCGGCAAAGTTCGCGGCCTCCTTGGCGCGTACCTGATGCAGGAAGATCTGGAGTACTCCAACGAAATTCGGATCGGCGATCACTTCCGTTCCTACGCATCGCTGCTTGCCTCAGCGGCAACCGGCGGCGCGCCGACCCCGCTATTCCTCGCGGGTGTAGAGAGTCAGTTGGCGACAGCCGGCCCAACGTTGGGTGGCTCGATTTCGCCTCTCTGCACTGGCTGCACATTCGGAGCGGGCTCGTTCTTCCGTAGCGGCACGGGCAACCTCATCAACACGACGCAGGACACGGAAGCGAATACGCTCTTCGGTCAGCTCGATTTCGATCTGACCGATCGCCTTACGGCGACGGTCGGCCTCGCGCATACGAGCACGGACAAGGTCGTCGACTTCAGACAGACGACGAACGAAGTTTTCTCGTCGGTGAACCTCGTGCAACTCGGCTTTGGCAGCATCTTCTCCACTCTGACGGGTGGACTGCCGGCCACGCCAGCTAATCTCGCCAATCCGGCTCTTGCGGTGGCTGCTCAAACAGCGGATCGGCTGAGCGTAACCCCGTGTAGCGCAACGACGGGCTCAGCGTGCAACTCGCTGCTCGGCTTCTACGCCCTCCAGTTCCTACACCCGATCGTGCCGTTCTCCGATCGCTCGGAAGACAGCGAAGAGACTTACACGGTCCGTCTCGCGTACGAAGCGAGCGATGCGGTGTCGCTCTACGGTGGTGTGTCGACGGGTTACAAAGCCACGTCTTGGAACTTGTCGCGTGACAGTAAAGATCCACTTGTTGGCGCGGGCGGTCGTTCCCCCCTGGGTGGCTTTGCCAATCCGTACTACCCGCGCTTCGGCTCGCGTAAGGCGCTGCCTGAGAAGTCCACGGTGGTCGAGTTGGGTCTGAAGGCTCGCTGGGACAGCTTCGCGCTGAACCTCGCAGTGTTCGACCAGAACATCAAAGACTTCCAGTCGAACGTGTTCTCGGGCACGGGCTTCAACCTCGCCAACG
>JBIIHO010000279.1:0-2690 GCA_044235605.1 Steroidobacteraceae bacterium
AGGGTTTTTCTTGACGAGCTTGAGGTAATCGTCCCAAAAACCGATCAGGCCAAACACCAACGTGACCGCGAGTACGATCCAGACGAAACGATTGTTGAGATCCGCCCAAAGTATTGTCGACACCATGATGGCGACCAGAATGAGCAGCCCGCCCATGGTGGGCGTGCCAACTTTCTTTTGGTGAGCGGCAGGAATGTAGTCGCGAACGACTTGACCGATCTGATCTCGCGTCAATTTTGCGATCATCCAGGGGCCGACGATCAAAGAAATCAAGAGCGCCGTGACTGCAGCGAGAATCGCTCTGAAAGTAAGATACGAGATAACGTTGAACGCCGAAATCGTCTCGGCTAAGACCTGAGAAAGCCAAAGCAGCATTTAGTGCATCCCCCCTGCCGACGACACAGACTCGAGGGCAGCAACTACGCGCTCGAGACGATTGCTACGAGAACCTTTGACGAGTACTCGGACGTCGGAGGCAAGTTCGCGGCCCACGTCCTCGGCTACCGCGGCGGAATCGGCATACCATGCCGCACCCGCACCAAAACTCTCGACCGATAGCTTGGTCGCCTCACCGACGGCGAAGAGCCGCTCGACACCGTGCGCACGCGCGTAGCGACCCGCTTCAAGATGCGCCTCGCGCGAGAAGTCGCCGAGCTCACCCATCTCGCCCAGCACCAGAAAACGTCGACCGCCAAGGGCCTCGAGAACATCAACGGCCGCCTGAAGCGAACTGGGGTTTGCGTTGTATGAGTCGTCGATGATCCACGCGCCTTGGCGAGCACTGCGCAACTGCAAGCGACCTTTGACTGCACGCATGCGCGCGAGGCCGTTCGCGATATCGTCGAGCGTAGCCCCGGCCGCATGGGCCGCGGCAGCAGCACCGAGGGCATTGAGCACGTTGTGCTTGCCCGCAAGATGTAGCGTGATCGCCTTTTCGCCCGCAGGCGACACCAACATGAAGCGCGTGAGAAACCCTTCGGCACCGACCTCCGTATGAATCTCGCGCGCGCTGAAATCGGCCTTCGAGCCGAGACCGAAAGTTACGATGCGTGCAACGGTCATATCACGCCAGAGCCCCGAGAAGGCGTCGTCGACGTTAAGAATCGCCGTTCCGTCCTGGCTGAGCGCAGCGAACAACTCTCCTTCGGCCCGCGCGGCACCCTCAAGACTTCCGAATCCCTCGAGATGCTCGGCACCTGCGTTGGTCACGATCCCGATCGACGGCAAAGCAAAGCCCGCAAGCTGTGCGAGCTCCCCGGGATGGTTGGCGCCCATCTCGATCACTGCATGACGATGAGAGGCCTCGAGCCGAAGCAGAGTAAGCGGTACACCGATGTGGTTATTGAGATTTCCGGCCGTCGCGAGCGTTTCGCCGCAGCAAGAGAGAATCGAGGCAATCATTTCCTTGCTCGTAGTCTTGCCGTTACTACCGGCGACCCCGATGAGCGATAACGAAAATTTTTCGCGCCAGCGCTGTGCAGCACGCTGCAGCGCCACGAGCGTATCGTCGACGAGCACTACCGGAAAATCAGCAGGGCCCTCAACTTCAGCGATCGCGCCCACCGCGCCTTTTGCGGCAGCTTCGGCTAGGTAGATGTTTCCATCGAACCGCGGACCGCGCAGGGCCACGAACAACTGCCCTGCAACCAGCGTACGGGTGTCGGTGTTCACGGACGAAAACGCTCGGTCGGCACCGATCAGGCGTCCGCTGCAATCTTTGGCGATGTCAGCGAGCTGACGCATCAGACGTTCCGTAAGCCAAATGGATGGTCTCGCGATCGCTGAACGGACGACGTTCGGCGCCGACGATCTGATAGTTTTCATGACCCTTCCCGGCCACAAGGACGACATCGCCCTCGCGGGCGAGAGTCAAAGCGTGGCGAATCGCATCGCCTCGATCGTGAATAATCGTGGCGCGAATTCCCTGCGGGAATCCAGCGATGATGTCTGCCACGATCCCCGCTCCAGATTCGCTACGCGGGTTATCGTCCGTGATGACGATGCCGTCGGCCATCGCCGCAGCGACGCCCGCCATCAGCGGTCGCTTGCCGACATCACGATCGCCTCCGCATCCGAAAACGAGATGTAACTTTCCGCGGCAGTGCGCACGAGCGGCGCGTAGCGACTTGGCGAGTGCGTCAGGCGTGTGCGCATAGTCGACGATCGCAAGCGCTCGACCCGGCGCGGTCAGTGCCTCCATGCGACCCGCCGGCGCACGACACTCACCGAGCGCATGCAGAGCAGGCTCGAGCGCAACTCCCAAGGCAAGCAAGAGTCCGAGCGCCACCAAGGCATTCTCGACGTTGAACTCACCGATGAGCGGGAGCGTCACCTGATGCGCAGCGGATTCAGTCGCTCCGACCCGGTACTCAATTGAGAACGAGAGGCCCTGGGAAAGTGCCTTGATATCGGAGGCGACTAGGGACCTTACTGCGGGATCGCGCGAACGGATGTCGTCGATGACGGCGATGCCCGCAGCGTTGCGTGCGATCAGCGTCAGCGGCAATGCGCTTGCATGACGCTTGGCGAGCTCTGCACCAAACGCATCATCGACGTTGATGACGCCCGCCTCGAGCTTGGGCATGTCGAAGAGACGCGCCTTCGCCGCGCCATAGGCCTCCATGGTGCCGTGATAGTCGAGATGGTCGCGGGTCAAATTGGTGAAAGCCGCTACTCGGAAACGAACACTG
>JBIIHO010000050.1:0-9006 GCA_044235605.1 Steroidobacteraceae bacterium
ACCGAGAAGCCCGTTACCCGTACGGAAGATCGTGTCGAAAACTTTGGTGTGAAGCCGTTCGTCTTGCTTCAGCGCTTGCAGCGTGTAGTAGAGACGCGCGTGCAATTTGGCACCCGCATTCCAGGTGACCGGAACACGAACGAACTCGACGTGCGCAGGTTTACCGTTTTTCTTCCAGCGCTCGAGGAAGGGGTCGAGGGTGTAGCAGTGGCTGCAGCCGTACCAAAAAATTTCGATGACTTCGACCTTACCCGGGGCGACATTGGTCGGAACAGCTGGAGAGAGGCGGCGGTAGTGACGGCCTTCCTGCCAGCGCGACACACCTTGTGCGGCGCCTTGAGCCTCAGCCGTGACGGGTGCGATCGCAGTGCCGACCAGTAAGCAGCCGACGAAGGCCACCCATACCGCTCGAAGGGCGATCATCAACGCAGCCCCTGGATATAGCTCGCCAACGCTTTTTTGTCTTCTTCCGTGAGACGTTTGGCGATGGTGGACATCATGTGTCCGTTACGTGATTTGGTGGGCGTGCCGGTGGCGAGATCGACGTAGCGCTGATCGTTCGCGTAATCGAGCAGTTGCTTGAGCGTGTAGGTCGCGTGTTGGGCCCGCAGAGCAGGGTAGCCAGCCGTCGTGCTGCCAAGGCCTACAGGGCCGTGGCACGACGTGCACGATGGAAGATTGCGCGTGCGATCGCCACCGCGATAAAGGGCTTCACCCAACTTGTAGTTCGCCGCATCGGCTTCAAGCCCGGTCGGAGTCTGCGTGGAGAAGTACGCCGCCAGATCGGCGATGTCCTCATCGGTGAGCGCCATAGCGAGCGGATACATCACCATGTTGTTTCGGTGACCGGCTCTGAACAAGCGCAGCTGTTCTTCGATGTAAGCGGTCCCTTGACCCGCGAGGTTCGGCCACTCGGGGTTGACGCTGTTGCCGTTCACGCCGTGACACGCAGCGCAGACCGCAGCCTTGGTGGCCCCGGCTTCGGCGTTACCTTTGGCAAAAGCTGCGGGCGCCATCAGGACGGCGAGGGCAGCGGTGGCCAGGGCGGCAGCGAGGGGCTTGGCGATGAACATTTCTGAGGGCTCCGGACGTGGATTTCAGACGGGGGAGTTTACACTACCGACCCTTTTTCGTGCCTGTGCGGGCGGTCCCAACGTGTCGCGTTTTCCCAAGGCGGATTTCATTCTGAGCGTGGCGGCGCCCGTCCAGTTCCCGGCTGATACGGGGGCAGAGGTGGCGTTTGCGGGCCGCTCCAATGCCGGCAAGTCGAGCGCCATCAATGCGATCTCGGGCCGTAAGGCTTTGGCTAGGACCAGCAAGACCCCAGGACAGACCCGACTACTTAATTACTTCGAGCTCGAGGCGGGTCACCGGATCGTCGATCTGCCCGGGTATGGTTATGCCGATATTCGGGCCGAAGAGCGACGCAAGTGGGTGCCGCTGCTCAATGCCCTACGCGAGCGCGAGAGTCTGAGGGGGCTGCTTTTGATCGTCGACTGCCGGCGTGGCCTGCGGGACGAAGATCTGGGACTGATCGAGTGGGCTGATCCGTCGCGCCGCCGGATTCACGTGCTGATCGCCAAGGCGGACAAGCTCAATCAGGCGGAGCGTGCTGCGGCCTTGCGTGACGCGCAGGCGGTGCTCGGCGATGCCGCTACGGCGCAGCTGTTCTCTGCTCACTCGGGGCTTGGGGTAATCGAGGCGCGTGAACGGCTCGACGAGCTGTGGGCGAATACCCAGGGATAAAAAAACCCCCGGAAACCTTGCGGTGACCGGGGGCAGACGAACCCGGCACAGGTCTCATGGCCGGGGCCCGCTCAGGGAGGGTTGAAGCGGGGAACGCTCTACGTTCACGAAATAAGACCCGCTGAGACCCGAATTAGTTCAGAAAATAAATCCTTTATTTATCAGGAGCTTAAGGGTTTTGGTGTCGCGTATTCGCAACAGGATAGGGTCAGTGGGCCTCATCCCAGTTCTGCCCGATGCCGACGTCCACCTTCAAGGGCACACGCAGCGCTCCGCGCCCCGCGTCGATCATGCAGCGACGCACGGCATCAGTGACCGCCGCGACGGCTTCCTCGGGTACCTCGAGCACGAGTTCATCGTGTACCTGCATGATGAGTCGCGCTTTACCCGCCGACTCGCGCTCGCACCAGGCATCAACATGGATCATGGCGAGCTTGATGAGATCCGCAGCCGTTCCCTGCATCGGAGCGTTGATCGCGCTGCGTTCGGCGTACTGCTGCAGCGCGCGATTGCGCGAGCGGATGTCGGGCAGATAAAGGCGACGTCCGAAGACGGTCTCGACGTAGCCCGTCTCCTTGGCTTGTTCACGAGTGCGATCCATGTACGCCTTCACACCCGGATATCGCTCGAAATATAAATCGACATATCTTTGAGCCGCACTGCGATCGATACCGAGTTGTCGGGCGAGTCCGAAGGCAGACATACCGTAGATGAGTCCGAAGTTGATGGCCTTGGCCGAGCGCCGCTGATCGGCAGACACCGAGTCGAGCGGCACTCCGAACACTTCGGCTGCCGTGGCTTGGTGCACGTCGCGATCGGCTTCGAATGCGCCGAGCAGCCCCGCGTCTGCCGATAGATGCGCCATGATGCGCAGCTCGATCTGCGAGTAGTCAGCAGCCAGCAACACATGCTTCGGAGGCGCAATGAAAGCCTTTCGAATACGACGACCTTCGGGCGTGCGAATAGGAATATTTTGAAGGTTCGGATCGGTCGAGGAGAGTCGTCCGGTTTGCGCGACGGCCTGGTGGTAGGACGTATGGACTCGACCGGTACCCGCGTTGACCTGTAAGGGGAGTTTTTCGGTATAGGTACTGCGCAGCTTCGCGATGCTTCGATAATCGAGAATCAATCGCGGGAGCGCGTAGGCATCGGCGAGTTCCTCAAGCACATCTTCCGCGGTCGACGGCTGACCAGTCGGCGTCTTTCGCAAGACCGGAATCTGCATCTTTTCGAAAAGAATCTGCTGTAGCTGCTTCGGCGAGTCGAGATTGAAGTCTGTTCCGGCCTCCGAGTGCGCCTGCGCTTTGAGCTCTTCGGCTCGCCGTGCGAGCTCGCTGCTCTGCAGGCGCAGCATCTCTCGATCGATGAGCACGCCGCGCCTTTCCATTCGCTGCAGTACGCCGACGAGGGGCTGCTCGAACTCTTCATAAAGACGTTTCAGAAGCGGTTGATGTTCGATCGCAGGCCACAGCGTGCGATGCAGTCGCAGCGTGACATCGGCATCTTCCGCCGCGTACTCGCTGGCGCGCTCGATAGACACCTGCTCGAACGGAATCTGCTTTGCACCTTTTCCGGCGACATCTTCATAAGTGATGGTCGTCACGCCGAGATAGCGCAGTGCTGCAGAATCCATATCGTGTCGTATGGCGACGCTGTTCCACACATACGATTCGAGCATGGTGTCGTGACGCATGCCGCGCAGCGTGATGCCGTGATTGGCGAGTACGTGCGCGTCGTATTTCAAGTTGTGACCGATCTTTAAGTGAGACTCGCTCTCGAGCAAAGGTTTGAGACGCGTAAGAACGGAGTTGCGATCGAGTTGCGCGGGTGCACCGACGTACTCGTGCCGCAGCGGCACGTAGGCGGCGACGCCAGGTTCGATACAGAACGAGACGCCTACGATCTGCGCGATCATGTAGTCGAGGCTGGTGGTTTCGGTGTCGAACGCGAAAATCTCTGCCCGTTCAAGTGCCTGGCACCAACGCTCGAGAGCGGCTTGATCGAGCACGGTTTCGTACCGCCGCGGAGCATTTGCGATATCGGGATGCAGTTCGAGTCCCGAGGCATCCGGTGCGCTCTGCGCGGCGTTGGCATCGACCGGGGTTGTCGTGGAATCGTCCGATTCTTTGCCTCCACCGAGTGTGCGCAGCAATGCTCGGAATTCGAGGCGTGTATACAGTGACCGCAGAGCCTCATCGTCGGTAGCCCGGCGTTCAAGCGTCTCGGCCTCTGCAGGCAATTCGAGATCGCATCGAATGGTCGCAAGCTTTCGCGAGAGTTCGAGCGTCTCGAGACCGGCGCGCAAGTTGTCGCCGACTTTGCCCGTTACTTCATGAGCATTCGCGATGAGTTGATCGAGGGTTTGATATTGCCCAAGCCACTTTGCTGCGGTTTTTGGCCCTACTTTGTCGATGCCCGGAATGTTGTCCGAGCTGTCGCCCACCAGCGCGAGGTAATCAATGATTTGCTCTGGCCAAACATCGAACTTTGCTTTCACGCCAGCGCGATCGTAGAGACTGCCGCTCATCGTATTGACGAGGGTGATGCGCGGCTCGACGAGCTGACACATGTCTTTGTCGCCCGTCGAGATCAGAACGCTTTGCCCCGCGCTCGCCGCGCGTCGCGCGAGTGTGCCGATGACATCGTCGGCCTCGACGCCAGAAATTCGCAGCAATGGCAGCCCCAGCGCACGAACGACTTCGAGCAAGGGCTCAACCTGCGAGCGCAAGTCATCGGGCATCGGCGGTCGATGCGATTTGTATTCGGCGAAGAGCTCATCACGAAATGTTTTTCCTGGCGCGTCGAATACGACGGCAAAACGGGCTGGCGCGGTTTCGCGCATGAGCTTGAGCAGCATGTTGACCACGCCGAGTACGGCACCGGTCGGCTCGCCTTTCGAGTTGGTGAGCGGCGGAAGTGCGTGGAATGCGCGGTAAAGGTATGAGGACCCGTCGACGAGGACGAGATCGGGCGGCGATGTGGAGATGGCAGTCATGCGGCGGCAATCATGCCCTTAAAAGAGAACGCCGGGCAGCGCGAGCGAACCCACGCGGCCCGGCGCGATGATGCGACGTGAATTAGACGGTGACGCCTGGCGCCTTCACCCAGACTTTGCACCAGCCCGCGTTCTTCACGAGCTTGCCCGGGAAGAGATTGCACTTGGCCGTCGGGGCCTTGCGATCTTTGTCGGCCCACTGCAGACAGTTGCCGCAATTTTGGGTGGGCTTGTGGTTCGGGTTGGCCTTTTGGTCGACCTTCTTGGAGTCCTCGACATAACCGAGAGCTTTAGCAGCCGGCTCGGTCGGGCTGAGAACAGGCAGAGCGCCGGCGGATGGTTTAGCCTGCGCGAACGCGGTTTCGATGACGACCGGAATGGCCGGCAGACCCAGTACGGTGGCACCGAGTACCTGACGGCGAGAGAGCTTGTCAGACTTCATGGGCAAATCCTTTTGGTGAGAGGTCTAGTAGCGCCTTAATTATACGCGTTGACTCAACCTGCAGGCGGACCGCGCACTCGATTGTCTCGATGATTCAAATTCGCGTGCACTGTATCGCGATTGATTCTCATTATCAGCGGTACAGCGAGACCAAAAGCCCACAACATCCAGAATGCTCCGAGGCCGGTTACGCCATGGCAGCCGCTCGCGCAGTGCAGACACATTGCACTCGAAGTGTGGGATGTCGTGCCTCCGCCGAGAGCACTTACGGGCATATCGAGCGTTCCACAGAACGCGCTTGCGATCAGCGCCTCGATGCCTGCTTGCACGCCGAGCCGGTGAGTCGTCCCATTTTCGGGCTCGTGACAGACCGTGAGTGTGCGCAGCAACACGAATCCGAAGAGGAGCAGCATCACGATGGCGCGATGCCGTCGTTTCGTGCCGGTCGAAGACAAATCGAGCCGAGTCGCGACCTGCGCCTGAGCAAGAGTGTGACAGGAGGATTGCGCACGGAGGGTCGACATCACTGGCCATCATAGGCAGGTGCCGCCAACTTTGATGCTGCGGAAAACCGAGGGGTTAGGTCAGAGAGGTGGTGGAGGAACGGGCGCGTTGGGGAGTGTGGGCGAGTCCGAAGGTGCAGACGACGAAGACGAAGCTGAGTCCGACGGCGCAGGCGAGGGAGCCGCCTCACGATCCCGAACGATGACTTGCTGGGGTTCGCTCGGCAAATACAGGGCTCCTGTCTGCCCGCAGCCGGTGAGCATCAGCGCGAGGGAAGCTAAGGCCGAGGACTTCAATACAGCGCGCATAGCATCTCGGCGGTCATGGCGTGGGCATCATTCGACTGTCGCGCAAAGCGAGCCAGCCTCGTGCCACGCGATAGAGCACCCATGCGCCGATGATCAGAAAGCCGATGGCGGCGGTGGCGAAGCCGACGAGAACCAGCATGAGTGGTGCAGAGATAATGAGCACTAGAGCGCTTGCAAGGAAAGCGATCCAGAACGTGCGGATCTGCCACGTGAAGTGTGATGCAAGCCAGGTATCTGCGACGTCGCGACGCCGAGCGTAATTCATGATGACTGCTGCGATGGATGGCAGACCAAAGATAAAACTGCCGACGATCGTGGCAGGCCCGGTGATGCCGATGAGTACGGATAACGCATGCAGCCCGTAGACCACATGGGTCCAAGTGAGGAGGGACGGATCGGGTGTTCGTTGGAGGTCGGTCATGGACGTCGCTTAATGATGGCGATGGTGATGCGAGAAATGCAAACGGGCTGACCCTGCTCGTTAAAGATATCGATCGTCCAGACCTGGCTACGGGCGCCGGCGTGCACGAGTCGCGTGATGCCCGTCACGGTCTCGCCTTCCCGCGCGGGGCGCAGGTGATTGGCATTGATTTCCTGACCGACCGCCGCCTGCTCGTCGTTGAGAGACCAGTTGGCCGCAATGCTTGCGAGGGACTCGGCAAACGCTACCGATGCGCCGCCGTGAAGGATGCGCATTGGCTGACAATTGCGCGAGGTGACCGGCATCGTGCCTTTGAGATAGTCGTCGCCTACCTCGGTTAGCACGATGCCCAGCGTTTCGACCATGGTGTCGTGCGCCTTCGCATTCATCGCTTCGAGAGTCGCCTCGGGGCGCCAAGAAATTCTTTGTCCTTTCACGTTTTATGGCCTTTGTTGTTGGTTCGCAGCGCGGCGCCGACTCGTCGGTAGGCCTCTCTGAAGGGGATACCTTCTTTCACGACGAGTTCGTTGGCGCGTTCGGCAGCGTGAATCGCCGGGTCCATCATGATGTTCTCTGGCTTGAAGGACATCGCATCGATGGCCGGAGCGATGATCGACGTGCTCGAAAGAGCGAGATCGATTCCGCGGAAGAGCGGCGCCTTGAGTAACTGCAGGTCGCGCTGATAACCCGACGGCAACTTGGCGAAGATACCGAGAGCTTCGACGAGACAACCGTGTGCTGAGGCCGTTCGACCGCGCAGTAGCTCGAATACGTCGGGATTACGCTTTTGCGGCATGATGGATGAGCCTGTCGTGAACTCGTCCGGCAGGTCGAGAAACGCGAATTCCTGGGTATAAAAGAGGCAGGTATCGGCAGCAAAACGACCCAGGTCCTGCATCAGTAATGTGATTTCGAAAAGCAGCTGTGCTTCGGCTTTCCCACGTGAGAGCTGCACCGCCGTGACCGGCTCATGTGTCTCCTCGAAGTCGAGCGCCTGACGAGTCGATTCTCGGTCGATGGGCAGACCGGGCGTGCCGTAGCCTGCCGCCGAGCCGAGCGGATTTTTTCCGAGGCGCCGTTGCACGGCACGTAAGCCCGACGCGTCGTCACTCAGTTCTGCGGAAAAACCGTTAGCCCAGAGACCAACCGAGCTTGGCATTGCTTGCTGCATGTGGGTGTAGCCCGGTAACTCGATATCGCCTTGCCGCTTCGCGAGGCGTTCGAGTGCCGCAGCGACGTCTTCGGCGCCTTGCGCCAGTTGCTCAGTGATGTCGCGCAAATAAAGTCGCAGGGCGGTGAGAACTTGGTCGTTACGTGAGCGGCCAAGATGCACGCGGCCACCGGCCTCGCCGATTTTCGCAGTGAGGCGCCGCTCGAGCGCAGTCTGCCCATCTTCGTCAGAGAGCTCGATTTTCCACTCGCCTTTGGCATGTGATGCAGACAGTCCCTCGAGACCACTCTCGATCGCTTCACAGTCCGTATCTGAGAGCAGTCCTTGCTCGTTCAGCATTTGAGCGTGAGCAATCGAAGCGCGTGCATCATAGGGGACGAGGCGCTCGTCGAGAGTGTGGTCTTCTCCCGCCGTGAACGCGAGGACTCGCTCATCGAGCGGTGCGCCTTTGTCCCAGAGGCGGCTCATGACTGTGCGGCGCCGCCCGCAGCGAGTTCAGCGGGGGCGAGCTTGTCGATGTCTGCCACGACGAGTGTGCCCGTTCCCTCGTTGGTGAACACCTCTGCGAGGATGGCGTCTGGCGATTTATAAGAGATGACGTGAACGCGTTTGACGCCACCCTGAATCGCACTCTCGATGGCTTTCGCTTTCGGCAGCATGCCGTCGATGATGCGCTTTTCGTCGCGTAGGCGTTTGACTCCGGCGAGATCCGTATAAGAAATGACGGACGAGGGATCCTCAACACGTTCGAGGATGCCGGGAGCTCCCGTGCAAAGAATAAGTTTCTCCGCTCCGAGCGCTGCACCGATGGCCGAGGCCACTGTATCGGCATTGATATTCAGCAAGGTGCCAGAGCCGTCGCTGGAGAGCGGCGAGATCACGGGCATGAGTCCGTTGTCGAGTAATTTACGCAGCACGTCGGTATCGATGTAATCGATGTCGCCTACGAAACCGTAGTCCACGGTGGCATCGCCCGTTTGTAGTTTGACGGGCGCGCGCTTGTGGGCCTGGATGAGACCTGCGTCCACTCCACTGAGACCGATCGCTCGAATCTCGAGTTCACGACAGGTCGCGAGAATGCGCGTATTGATGAGCCCAGATAGCACCATGGCGGTGGCATCGATGGAGCGGGCATCGGTGACGCGCCGACCCTCCACCATTTGAGTGGGCACGCCGAGTTTTTCGGTTACCTCAGTGAGCTGCGGACCACCGCCGTGCACGAACACGACACGGATTCCAAGCGAGTGAAGAATGGCGATCTGTTCGATCAAGCCTCGCGTCGCATCGGGATCGCCGAACACGCCACCGCCTGCTTTGACGACAAAAGTTTTTCCCTTGTACAAGCGGATGTACGGGGCCGCGCTGCGCAGCGCTCGGATGACGGCGGCAGGGTCGGCTCGGTGCATGATCATCGTTCGG
>JBIIHO010000280.1:0-2676 GCA_044235605.1 Steroidobacteraceae bacterium
GCACCGGGAATAAAGAGCTCCCAAATTCCGCTGTCGGTATGCAGTCGCATGGGGTGCTGGCGCTCATTCCAAAAATTAAAGTCCCCCACTACGCTGACGGCACCTGCCCGCGGCGCCCAGACGGCAAAACGCACACCCGTCACACCCAGTGACTCACAAGGCTCAGCCCCTAGCAAACGTTGCGGGCGGATATGCCGGCCGGCCGCGAACTCGGCTAGCTCACGTGCCTCCAACAAACTCGGATGTCGGTACGGGTCGTCAAATATCGATTCCCCACCCGATTCCCAACGTGCGCGCAAGCGGTAATCGACGATCGATCCCTCGACTTTCGCCTCAAAGAGCCCTTCGGGGTGGAGGCGCTCGAAACGTGTTAAAACGCGATGGCTCTTAGAGTCCACGAGCTCGAGAGTCAACGCTCCCGGCTGGAATACCGTAACCCTTACGCTACCGTCTAAATCGATGCGGGGACCACGCGGCCAAGGCTCACACCAACTCAGGGACATCGACGGTCAGCGCGCACCGAGCACAGACATCCATTTAACAAATCGCTTTTGATCGAAGGCGTTGTCATCACGCAATTCATCGAACAACCGATCGATTTCTGCACGCTTACCACGATCAAGCTTCAACCCCGCAAGCATGACGACGAGACCCATCGCGGCTTGCTCCGCCGCTGCGGGATCGGGGAATCTGCCCTGACGAGACGCGTCGATCAGCGATTGAGCAATGGCACTCATCTCGGCGGCACTCCAACTGCGCCCTTTTAGTTCCTTTTCAACGAGACGGAGTGCATCACGAGTTCCTACAAGCGCAACTTTCAAAGACGCGACATCTCCATTAGTTGAGCGCTGTAGCCTGACGATCGCCTGATCGAGATCCTTCGAAGACTCCAGCCGAAGGGCGGAAGATAATTGCTGCAGAACGAGTAAATGGGAGTCCTGCCATCGAAGCTCGCCCGGACCACCGAGAGCCGAGCTCGAACCACCGAACGCCGACTGACGGAGATCGCGATGACAGGAGTGACACGCGTAGATACCAAAGTCCGGGATGGGACCAAGCCGACCGGCGCCATGATGATCGATTAGATCAAGTTGCCGACGGGACGCATCGACCAACCCCTTGGCCCATAATCCGGCGTGCGCGGTCTGAGCACTCTTTCGATAATGCTCCCGCCCTCCACTCGTTCGCCAAAGTTCTAGATAGGTGTCGAGCTCAAAGACAATACGCGGGTGCCCGGCCGCCATCATCCGGTGATTCGCATAACGATCCTTGTCGCCCACGTGACATGCCAGGCAGGTCCCGGCGAGCGTATCCGGATTCTCGAGAGCGACTAGTCCTCGCTCGAGACTTTCTTTTCGTGAAATTTTCGACCCTTGATAATGGGTCGTCAGCCAGCGCTCTGACCCACCGTGACAACTCTCGCATCCCACACCGTCATCGACCTGAAATTTGGCCCCACGCCGCTCAGCAGGTACAGCATCGGAATGGCAGGCCAGGCACGCCGGCGCCTCATGCGCAGGACCGATACCCATCCTACGAGCGATTTCCCGTGACTGGTTATTGAGCAGCACCTTGTAGGCGTTCGAGTGCGGATCAAATTGCGACCAAGTCGTATATTCGTTCTGCAAGGCACTCTCATACGCCTTGAGCGGTTGACTGGAACCGTGACAAAGCGATGAAGCGCAGGTGGCCACACCTTCATGACGACGCTTGGTCTCGTCTGCTGCGGCACCAATCGTAGATAAGGCAGCAAGACCTAACGCCGCCCATTTCAAATGGATGATTTTCCAACTCACTTGGAGTTCCTCTGCGCCTGCTGCACGGCCGGATTATCTTCGACGAACCAAGGCTCGCCATCCTTGTCGAGATACATTCGCTGCATTTCCTGAAGGTTGAACGGACGCGAGCCACGGCGACCGAATACGGCGACTTGACCACCGCTTTCGTCCACCGCCCTGTCGCGCTCCAATGGTCGCGAGAGACTGAGCGCAGCCGAACGAGTCGCCTTATGCGCGATCAACTCCGGTCGCGGCTCTGGACTGAATCCGTAAAAATTCGGCTGTGAAGACGGGCTCGTCAGCTGCACGACCTTCAAGCCGCCCTTGCCGTCTGCGACATAGGCAAAGAGCGAAGCATTGGTCGAGGCAATCATGACGTCTCGCGAATCGACAAGACCACCGTCCGCATTCCACTTTTGGAACAAGCGGGCGGCATGTGGTCGCTTCACATCGATGATGGCTAACCCTTCACTTCCGTTGGCGACGTAGGCGTACGTCCTCGCCACCGTGAACCCGCTCGCCATGCTTAGCGGAACCGTCGCCCCTGGCAGCTTGCGTGGAAGCGACGGCTTAGTGATATCAACGACCTCGAATCCACGCGCCGTAGTCACGAACAGATACCGGAACTGCAACGCTACAGCGCGCGGCGAGTCGAACGGGATCTCAGCAATGACCTTCGGTACGGTAGGCGTAGACAAGTCGGCAATGACGACTAATTTGTCGGTGACCACGTAGGCGAGATTTCCGGCGATGGTCAGATAACGCGCACCCGTCAGTTTCCCGTTCGGGTTCCAGGCTACAAATCGCTTCAGGAAATTATTCCTGAATTCACCATCCGCCAACGTGTTGATATCGACCAGCACGAGGCCTTCGACCGAGTCGGTGATGACGGCAAAGT
>JBIIHO010000051.1:0-8970 GCA_044235605.1 Steroidobacteraceae bacterium
CCACCTCGCGCACGAGGTCATCGATAACAGCGTCGACGAGGCGCTCGCGGGGCACGCCAAGCAGATCGACGTTACGGTCTATAAGGACGGCTCACTCGAAGTCACGGACGACGGTCGTGGCATGCCGGTCGACATCCACCCCAAAGAAAAAGTGAGCGGTGTCGAGCTCATCCTCACGCGTTTGCACGCGGGCGGTAAATTCGATAGCGGTAGCTACAACTTCTCCGGCGGTCTACACGGCGTCGGTGTCTCGGTGGTCAACGCGCTCTCCAAGCAGCTCGAGTGCTGGGTCCGTCGCGGGGGCAAGGAATACAACATCGGTTTCCGAGACGGCAAAATCACCTCGAAGCTCGAAGTCGTCGGCACGGTCGGGCAGCGCAACACGGGCACCACCGTTCGCTTCTGGCCCGACCCCAAATTCTTCGACTCCGACAAGTTTTCGGTGCCGCAGCTGCGCCACACGCTCAAGGCCAAGGCCGTGCTGTGTCCCGGTTTGCGCATCACCTTCACCAACGAGGCGACGGGGGAGAAGGACAACTGGTTTTTCGCAGGCGATCTCGGTGCCTATCTCGTCGACGAACTCGGCAAAGCCGAGCGTCTGCCGTCCGAGCCCATCGCCGGCAAGCGCGAGCAAGATCAAGACAGTGTCGACTTCGCGATCTGCTGGGCACCCGATAGCGAAAGCGCCATCGCCGAGAGTTACGTCAATCTCATTCCAACGTCTGACGGCGGTACGCACGTCAACGGTTTGCGTGGCGGCACGGCCGCTGCGGTGCGCGAGTTCTGCGAGTTCCGCAATCTCTTGCCGCGTGGCATCAAGCTCGCGCCCGAAGACGTGTGGGACGGCGTGCGTTACGTACTCTCGATCAAAATCCGCGAACCGCAATTCGCGGGACAAACTAAAGAGCGACTCGCCTCGCGCGATGCCGCACAGCTTGTCGAGGGCTATGCCAAAGATGCGATCGGTCTGTGGCTCGCGCAGCACCCCGATGCCGGTGAGCGTATCGCGCAGTTCGCCATCGAAAACGCGACGCAGCGTCTCAAGGCTGCGCAAAAAGTGCAGCGCAAGCGTATCTCCGGTGGGCCTGCGTTGCCGGGAAAACTCGCCGATTGCGCAGGCGATGATCCATCCCGCTCCGAACTCTTTCTGGTCGAAGGTGACTCGGCCGGTGGTTCGGCCAAGCAAGCTCGCGACAAAGATTTCCAAGCCATCATGCCGCTACGCGGCAAGATCCTAAACACTTGGGAACTCGAGCCGGGCGAGATCGGTTCCTCCGCCGAAGTGCACGACATTAGTGTCGCGATCGGCATCGACCCGGGCACCTCCGACCTCTCGAGGCTGCGCTATCACAAGATCTGCATCCTCGCTGATGCCGACTCGGACGGTCAGCACATTGCGACCTTGCTCTGTGCGCTCTTTTTGCGGCACTTCAGACCGCTCGTTGCGCAGGGCCACGTGTATGTGGCGATGCCGCCGCTTTATCGCATCGATGCGGGTAAGCAAGTGTTCTACGCGCTCGACGATGCCGAGCGCGATGCGTTCTTGCAGCGCCTCAGCGATGAGAAAGTGAAGGCTAAGCCGCAGGTCACGCGCTTCAAGGGTCTCGGTGAGATGAACCCGTCACAGCTGCGTGAGACCACGATGGACCCGCGTACGCGGCGACTCGTGCAGCTCACGCTCGATGCGGCCGACCAGACCGACAGTCTCATGGATATGCTGCTCGCCAAGAAACGCGCCGCCGATCGTCGCGAATGGCTCGAGCAGAAAGGCAATCTCGTACAGGTGAGCGTCTGATGCAGAAGCAGGAATTGGGTTTCGAAGGTGTCGAGCGTCAACCGCTGCGCGCCTTCACCGAGAAGGCGTATCTCGAATATTCGATGTACGTCATTCTCGATCGTGCGCTACCCGCGATCGGCGATGGGCTCAAGCCCGTGCAGCGACGCATCATTTACTCGATGAGCGAGCTCGGCCTCTCGGCCGTCTCGAAGCACAAGAAGTCCGCGCGCACCGTGGGCGATGTCATCGGCAAGTTCCATCCGCACGGTGACTCGGCCTGTTACGAGGCGATGGTGCTGATGGCGCAGCCCTTTGCCTATCGTTATCCCATCGTTGACGGCCAGGGTAACTGGGGTTCGCAGGACGATCCGAAGTCCTTCGCGGCCATGCGTTACACCGAAGCGAAGCTCACGCGTTACGCCGAGGTGTTGCTCAAAGAACTCGGTGAAGGTACGGCCGACTGGGTTCCGAACTTCGACGGCACGCTCGAAGAGCCGCAGGTGCTGCCGGCGCGTTTACCCAACTTGCTGCTCAACGGTACGACCGGCATCGCGGTCGGCATGGCGACCGACATTCCGCCGCACAACCTGCGTGAAGTGGCGCAAGCCTGCATTCATCTTCTTGATGAGCCCGACGCGACGACGCGCGCGCTCATGAAGTTCGTGAAGGGCCCCGATCTGCCGACCGGTGCCGAGATCGTCTCGCCGCGCTCCGACCTCGTCGATTTTTATGAAAAGGGCACGGGCAGCTTCAAGGCCCGTGCGACCTACACGATCGAAGACGACTGCATCGTCATCGAGGCGCTGCCTTATCAAACCTCCGGCTCTCGCGTGCTCGAGCAGATCGCCGACCAGATGCGCGCCAAGAAGTTGCCGATGGTCGACGATCTGCGTGATGAGTCCGATCACGAAAATCCGACGCGCCTCGTCATCGTGCCGAAGGGTCGCAAGTTCGACGCCGAGCAACTCATGGCGCATTTGTTTGCGACCACCGATCTCGAGCGCAACTACCGGGTGAACCTCAACGTCATCGGTCTCGATGGCCGACCGCGAGTCATGGGGCTGCGGGACATCCTCACTGAGTGGCTCGAGTTCCGTATCTCGACCGTCAAGCGTCGCCTCGAGTGGCGCCTCGATAAAGTGTCGAAGCGTTTGCATATCCTCGATGGCTTGCTCATCGCGTATCTCAATCTCGATGAGGTGATCCGCATCATCCGTCGCGAGGATGAACCGAAGCCCGTGCTCATGAAGCGCTTCAAGTTGAGTGAAGAGCAGGCCGAGGCGATCCTCGAGACCAAGCTCCGTCATCTTGCCAAGCTCGAAGAAATGAAGATCCGCGGCGAGCAGGAAGAGCTCGCCAAAGAGCGTGATGAGCTCGAGTCCATTCTCGGCAATAAGAAACGCCTGCGCAAACTCGTCGGCGACGAACTCGCCGCCGATGCCGAAAAATACGGTGATGCGCGTCGCTCGAAAATCGTCGAGCGTGAAGCCGCCCAGGCCATCGACGAGACCGCACTCATCGCCAACGAAGCCGTCACCGTCGTGCTGTCCTCGGGTGGTTGGGTACGCGCGGCCAAGGGCCACGAGATCGACCCGAAATCTTTGCAGTACAAGACGGGCGACGCGTTCCAAGCGGCCGTACGCGGCATGTCGTTGCAGCAGGCGGTGTTCCTCGATACCACGGGGCGCACGTACTGCTTGCCGGCGCACTCGCTGCCGTCGGCTCGCGGGCTCGGCGAGCCGCTTTCGGGTCGTCTCAATCCGCCGGACGGCGCCAAGTTCGCCGGCGTGATGATGGGCGACCCGGAGGGGCTGTGGTTGATTGCCTCGGATGCGGGCTACGGGTTTACGGCGCGCCTCAAAGATCTCATCACCGATCGTAAGGCGGGCAAGACTGTGCTGAATCCGCCTGAGAATTCTTTGGCTCTGCCGCCGGCGTTCGTGTCCTCCGAGAAGAGTCTCGTGTGTGTCTCGATCGTCGATGCCGATGGCGAGAACGGCCGATTGCTCGCATTCCCGGTGAAAGATATTCCCGAGATGCCGCGCGGCAAGGGCAACAAGCTCTTCAATATTCCGACGGCGCTCGCCAAAGAGCGCGCGGAGGTCGTGATCGGTGCGGTTGCTGTCGAGCCGGGCGGGTCACTACTCGTGCACACCGGCGATCGCTCAATGACGCTCTCCTGGGGCGATCTCAAAGATTACGTCGGCGCTCGCGCCCAGCGTGGCGCAGTGCTGCCGCGCGGTTGGCGTCGAGTGACGCGTCTTGAGGCGGTGGCGGCGAGTTAAGCCTGCGCCACGATCGCGGTTTTCGATGCGGCGCCCGGAATCTCTCGAACGAGCTTCGGCACGAGATAGCCGGGTAGGGCGCTCGTCATTGTTGCGATGATTTCGAGGCCGCGCGATTCGTTTACCTCGAAATGCGCGCTGCCGCGTACGCGGTCCAGCAGGTGCAGGTAATAGGGCAGCACGCCATGCGCATGCAGCGTACGCGAAAGCGTTGAGAGCGCTACCGCATCGTCGTTAACGCCACGCAATAACACCGATTGATTGAGTAGCAGGGCCCCGGTCGTACGCAGTCTGGCGAGCGCCTCAAGCGCATCGCCTTGCATTTCCTGCGCATGATTAACGTGCAGTACGATCGTGACGCGCCAAGGAAGCGAGCGAATCCAGTCGATGAAGCCCGCGTCGATGCGAGACGGCAGTACGATGGCGTTGCGCGTGTGCAGGCGCAGCGAGTTCAAATGCGAAATGCCCTTGAGGGAGTTCGTGAGCGCGTTGAGTCGCGCGTTGCTCAATGAAAGCGGATCACCCCCACTCAAGATCAGCTCTTCGATCCAGGGGTCTGCAGCGACTGACGCGATGGCCTCACGCCATCGACCCGTCTCGCCTTGCTGCTCCTCGTAGGGGAACTCGCGCCTGAAGCAATAGCGACAGTGCACCGCGCACGCACCCGTCGTGACGAGCAACGCGCGGCTCGAGTATTTGCGCAAGAGCCCCGGCGCTTGCTGATAGCTCGACTCATCAATCGGGTCGCTACCGAAACCCTCGGTCTCGATGAGTTCATCACCGAGCGGCAACACTTGCCTCAGCAGAGGGTCGTACGGATCACCGCGGCGCATGCGCGCCACGAAACTTCGGGGCACGCGCAGCGGGAACAGCTTCGCCGCCGCCTCAGCGGGCGCCAGCCACTCCGAACCGAGATCGAGCGCACGCAGCAGCTCGGCAGGGTCCGTGATGGCGTCAGCGAAATGCTGTTGCCAGGTGGACTCGAGCGGGTTGAGGTGGCGGGTGTTGGAGGTTGCCGTTATCATACGCGGCCTTTTCGGCCCGGATATTCTGGGCTTCACCGAGCGCGAACGCAAAGCGGAAGACTCAAATGGGCAGCTACAACACCAGCGAATTCAAATCCGGTCTCAAGATCCTCATCGACGGCGATCCGTACGTCATCGTCGAAAACGAGATGGTGAAGCCGGGCAAGGGTCAGGCCTTCAACCGCGTCCGCGTGCGCAATCTCAAGACGGGCCGCACGGTAGAGAAGACCTGGAAGTCCGGTGACTCCGTCGAATCCGCCGATGTCGTCGACGTCGACATGCAGTATCTCTACCAAGACGGCGACTTCTTTCACTTCATGGTGCCGGACAATTTCGAGCAGCACACGGCCAGCAAAGAAGCGGTCGGTGACGGCGCTCAATGGTTGAAGGACGGTATCACCTGCATCGTGACGCTCTGGAATGGCGTGCCGCTCGTCGTGACGCCGCCGCCGCACATCGAAGCGACCATCGTCGAGACCGATCCGGGCGTGCGCGGCGACACCGCGACCGGTGGCCAGAAGCCCGCGAAACTCGAGACCGGCGCCGTCGTGCGTGTGCCGCTCTTCATCAATCAGGGCGAAGTCATCCGCGTCGACACGCGAACCGGCGAGTACATCTCGCGCGCGAAACAGTAAATCTTTGACCTCGCCCGGTCGGGCGACGTGACTCTGCGGCCGTCAGCGCGGTCGCTTCTGCTCGAAGTTCCAGGCGTGCTCGACGATCGTCTCGAGCGAGGGATATTTCGGCGCCCAGCCGAGCGTTGATCGCGCAGCCGTCGAATCGGCGACGAGTCTCGGCGGGTCTCCTGCACGACGCGCCTCTTTGATCACCTTAAACTCCCGACGCGTCACGCGTCGAACGGTTTCGATCACCTCGAGCACCGAGAACCCATCGCCATTGCCGAGGTTGTACTGCTGACTGCCCGCACCGCCGAGCAGCGACTGCAGCGCCAGCCAATGCGCCTCGCACAGATCGACGATATGCACGTAGTCGCGGATACAGGTGCCATCTGGTGTGTCGTAATCCGAGCCGAACACTGCGATCGAAGGACGACGGCCTGACGCCGCTTGCAGTGTGAGCGGGATCAAATGGCTTTCCGGATCGTGTCGCTCACCGAGGGCGCCCGAGGGGTCGGCACCGGCTGCATTGAAATAACGCAGACACACCGCGCGCAGGCCGTGCGCTCGATCCAGATCTTCGAGGATCTGTTCGACCATGTGCTTCGTGCGCCCGTAGGGGTTGATCGGCGAGCGCGGATGACGCTCGTCGATGGGTGAGTACTGCGGTGTGCCGAAGATCGCTGCGGTCGATGAGAAAATGAATTTATCGATCTTTGCCGTCTGCATCGCCTCGAGCAGGGTCAAAGTATTCGAGACATTGTTGCGGTAATACTTGAGCGGCAGACGCACCGACTCACCCACCTCGATATGCGAAGCAAAATGCATCACCGCATCGAACTTGCGACTCGTAAATAGCGAGTCGAGGAGGGCGCGATCAGCGATATCGCCCTGGACGAACTCGCCGCAGGTGACCGCATCGCGATGTCCGCTCGAAAGATTATCGAGCGTAACGACCTCAACGCCCGACTCTCCGAGGCGCTTGACCATGTGCGAGCCGATATAGCCCGCTCCGCCGACCACCAATATTTTTAACGCCATGTGGTCGAAGATATCAGGACGTGAACCACTTTCTCGAGCCCCTGTCGATCGATGTCATCGAAGCGCTCGAGGAGGGGGCTGTCGAGATCAAGGACGCCGACGAGCTGACCCGCTCTTGGGCCGGACGCAGCGATCAGCGGCACGACGATTTCGGAGTTGGAGGCGGAGTCGCAGGCGATATGCCCGGGGAACTCATGCACGTTTTTGACGAGCACGGTTTCGCGGCGTGCCGCGGCGGTGCCGCAAACGCCTCGGCCGATCGCGATACGCACGCAGGCGGGTTTTCCTTGAAACGGCCCGAGCACGAGCTCGTTCGAGCCGGGTGCGAGCAAATAGAACCCTGCCCAGTTGAGTTGGGGTAGCGCGAGATAAAGCAGCGCTGCGGCGTTGGCGAGATTGGCGATCGCATCGGTCTCGCCGGCGAGCAGCGCGCGCATCGAGGCTCCGAGTTCCTCATAGCCTTTGGCCTTGCTTGCTGCGTCGTGTCCAAAATCCGGTGTGTCGAAAGCGTTGCTCATCCTGATCTCTCACGCATGCTCGATAGTAAAACTCATGACCTCGTCGATCCGCCTCGCACCGACCGCGATCATCACGGCACGATCAAAGCCCAGTGCAACGCCCGAGCAGGCGGGTAAGCCGGCCTCGAGCGCAGCGAGCAAGGGTTCGTCGATCGGCATCTGGGGTAAGCCTTGGGCGCGTCGTGCTGCATTATCCGCCATGAACCGTGCGCGTTGCTCCTTCGGATCGGCGAGCTCCTGAAATCCGTTGGCGAGCTCGACGCCCTCGGCATAGATCTCGAACCGAAGCGCGACGCGCGGATCGGCAGGGTCGAGTCGCGCGAGCGCCGCTTGCGACGCGGGGTAGTGGGTGAGGGCGAGCCACTCGCTCTGGCCCAGGGTCGGGCCGATCACGGTACCCATCAAAAAATCGAGCAGTTCGTCACGACCGAGTTCATGCACACCGTGACCGGTGAGCCCATGCGCAACAGCCGTTTTTAAAAGAGTCTCCGTCGGTGCATCGAGCGGATCGAGCTGCAGCGACGTCTGAAACAGCTCGCGATACGACACCTGTCTTAGCGGACGCGCCGTGCTACCGACCCGACCCACGAGCGCATTCAGGAGCGCGACGACCTCCTCGATGAGGCGCGCCATGTCGAACCCGACCCGATACCACTCGAGCATCGTGAATTCCGGGTTGTGCAAACGACTGCGCTCGTCCCCGCGGACGACTTTGCAGAGTTGATAGACATCTCCCATACCCGCTGCGAGCAAACGCTTCATGGCGTACTCGGGCGAGGTCTGCAAAAAAAGTCGTCGATCACCGAGTGTGAGTTCGACGGGCCGAAGGTTCACGTCGGTCACGGCGGCATTCACGAGTATCGGCGTGTCGACCTCGAGCACCGATAGTGATTCAAAGAATTGACGCACCGTCGCGAGCAGCGCCGCACGCTGCGCGAGGCGCTCACGCGTTGCCGAAGGGTGCCAGCGGTCCATCTCAGCTGCGAAGGCGACGGCCGATCGTCTCGCCCATCCGTACGATGTGGCCCGTCGCAAGATGCGGGGCCCATTCGATCGTATCTTTGGGGAAGAGCAGGATCACCGTCGAGCCCATGTTGAAGCGGCCCATTTCCTCACCGCGTGCCGCCGCGAAGGACTGACCGCCTCGCTCGATATCGAGCCGAGTTAAGCGACGCGGCCGTCGCGGTGCGACTTCGCCGTGCCATACGGTTTCCATGGAGCCCACGTTGAGCGCGCCGATGAGCAGCAGCGCATGCTCGATCCCTTCGCCCTCAAAGAAACAGGCGATGCGTTCGTTGCGCGCAAAGAGATTGTCGACGCCATCGGCCGTGACGCGGTTCACACTGAAGAGACGCCCCGGCACGTACCACGCATCGCGCAACGTACCGGCCATCGCCATATGGATACGGTGATAGTTATAGGGCGCGAGATAAATCGTCGCGAAGTGTCCGCCCCGGAATCGCTCGACCCACTCACGACGGGACGCGAGGAGCGCATCGAGCGTGTAATGGCGACCCTTCGCCTGCAGCAGGCGATCATCGTCGATACGACCGATTTCACTGACTGTCCCGTCGACGGGGCAGGCAAGTTCGAGCGGGTCGGCCGGCAAGGGTCGCGCATCGGGTTTGAGTGCGCGCGTGAAGAACGCGTTGAACGACTCGAACGCGAGCGGGTCGCTCACGAGCGCATCGCTCAGGTCAGGCTTGA
>JBIIHO010000052.1:0-8960 GCA_044235605.1 Steroidobacteraceae bacterium
TTGCCCTCCGCCGAGGTTGTTCAGTTTCCAGATCAGGGGCACCTGCTGCACGAAGAACGGCCTGATTTCATCGCCGATTTGATTGTCTCGCGCGCCCGTTCGCGGGGTGTGCTGATTCCATCCTGAGGGCTGTCGCGGTAAGGTGACCGCCGGTCGACGACTCTCGCCCTCGAGGTTTACACGCTGTGCTACTGCCCGCCGTTCATCCGCTGCGCGAAGAGTTGCACGATGAAGTGCACGCGCGACCTCCTTTGCCTCTCTCCTCATCGTGCCGCGTCAGCTGCCTGGCTTTGCTTTCGGGTAATGATTCGCGAAACGACGAATGGCGGATGCTGCGCGAGCTGGGTGCTCGCTTCGGTCTACAGATCGATGAGACGCCGACCGGTTATCTCGCAGCCGATTTCGGAGCGTTCCGATTGAAGTGGGAGCGTCACACAGAGTTTTCTCGCTACGTGTTCGTCGTCGAAGGCGCTGCGGGCTCGCCGTTTTCGCGCCCGGCGATCGCAGAGGTTCCAAAGGAGTGGGTCCAGTCCTTACCGGGTCGAGTCCTCTACGCCGGTCATGTCGAGATCGTGCCCGAACGCGCATGCGATGAGTCTGATCTCGCGAATCTTTCAAAAGAAAGTTTTGGTGATCAGCCGCTCGTGGGTTCGGTAATCGCCGATGAGGCGGCCACTGCGCTGACTGACTTCCGTATCGACGCGCAGGGTTACAGTCGTGTTCTCGTTTTCGATCGTAGCTTGAAGCCTGCTCAGGCGGGGCGACTCGTTCAGGCATTGTTGGAAGTGGACATGTATCGGATGCTCGCGCTGCTGGCGTTTCCGGTGGCTAGAGAGCTCGCTCCGGTGCTGTCGCGAAACGAGCAAGAATTGGCGCAGATTGCGAACCAACTCGTGAGGGCGGACTCTACCTTAGAGCCCGAGTTGCTCGATCGGCTGACCTCTCTGCAAGCTGAGATCGAGCGCCTCGAGGCTGATCATCGATATCGCTTCGGCGCAGCGAGAGCCTACTTCGACATCGTTCAAAGCCGACTTTCGCAACTGCGCGAGGCTCGGTACGGATCTTTGCAGACATTGAAGGAATTCATGGAGCGACGACTTGCTCCGGCTATGAACACCTGTGAGGCGGCGATGACTCGTCTCGAGTCGCTCTCGCAGCATGCAACGCGCGCAACTCAATTGTTGTCGACCCGCATCGGAATCACCCGTGAATCTCAGAATCAGCAGCTTCTCGAGTCGATGAACCAGCGTGCGGCGGCGCAGCTACGCTTGCAGGCGACGGTTGAGGGGCTCTCGGTCGCGGCGATCACTTATTACATCGTTGGTTTGATCAAGCTTCTCTCGGACGGGTTAGTTGAGTCGGGGTGGTCCATCGACTCCGGTATCGTTACGGCAATTAGTATCCCGCTCGTAGGTGGATTGGTATTTGGTGCGGTTCGTAAGGTGCGTCGCAGCGTGGCGAAGCAAACAGGAGTCATTCAATGACGGGTAAAAAGCATGCCATCGTCATCGGCAGTGGCTTCGGTGGCTTGACTGCGGCGGCCCGACTCGGTGCGCGAGGTTATCGAGTCACGGTGCTCGAGAAGCTCGATGCACCCGGCGGACGAGCCTATGTCTATCAAAAAGATGGATTCACCTTCGATGCGGGCCCGACCATCATCACGGCCCCTTATCTTTTTGCCGATCTCTGGAAATTCTGCGGTCGCAATATTTCGGACGATGTGACCTTGAAGGCGATCGATCCGTTTTACGAGGTGCGCTTCGATGACGGCGACGTTTTCCGATACACCTCAAACCTCGACTCGATGCGCGAACAGATCGCGCGGATCGAGCCTCGCGACGTCGAGGGCTTCAACCGGTTTCTAGGCGTCAGTAAAAAAATCTTTGAGGTAGCGTTTAAAGGTCAGGCTGAGCAGCCCTTCCACGAGATCGGGACATTGTTGCGAGCCGCGCCGGATCTGATTCGACTCGGCGGTTATCGTTCGGTCTATCAGGAAGTCAGTCGCTACTTTAAGAGCGAAAAACTACGCGTATTATTTAGTTTCCATCCGCTGCTCATCGGTGGTAACCCGTTCACGACGACGGCCTATTACTGCTTGATCGCCCATCTCGAGCGAACTTACGGCGTGCATTACGCTGAGGGCGGTATGGGTGCCCTCATGCGAGGCATCGTGAAGTTGGTCGAGACTCATGGCGGCGAAGTTCGCTGCAACGCCGAGGTTGACGAAATCTTGGTCGAAAATAGCGCTGCGGTCGGTGTGCGCTTGGTGAGCGGTGAAGAGCTTAGATCCGATATCGTCGTGTCGAACGCCGATGCCGCGTGGACTTACGGCAAGTTACTCGCCAAACACCCGCGTCGCCGATGGACGGACTCGAAGCTCGCACGCTCGAGCTACTCCATGAGTTTGTTCGTGTGGTACTTCGGAACGAATCGGCGCTTTGACGATGTTTACCATCACACCATGGTGCTCGGTCCGCGATATCGCGAACTGCTCGACGATATCTTCAAGCGCAAGGTGCTCGCCAAAGATTTCAGTCTCTATCTGCACCGACCTACGGCGAGCGATCCGTCGCTGGCTCCGCCGGGCTGTGACTCGTTTTATGTCTTGGCACCCGTGCCGCATTTACAGAGCGGTACCGACTGGCGCGAGAGGGCCGAGCCTTATCGTGCCGCGGTACAGCGTCGACTTGAGGAGACGATGATGCCGGGTCTAGGCGAGTCCATCGTAACCTCGCACATGCTCACACCTCTAGATTTCCGGGATCGGCTCTCGTCGGTGAACGGGGCGGCCTTCGCGATGGAGCCCAAACTATTTCAGAGTGCCTGGTTCAGACCGCATAACAAGAGCGAAGAAGTGCGGGGTCTCTACCTCGTGGGTGCGGGTACTCATCCCGGAGCCGGTCTTCCGGGTGTGGTGTCCTCAGCCAACATCCTCGATCGGATTGTTCCCGATCCAGGCGACTGACGGCTCATCACTCGAAATCTTTGACGATGCGTCGTGCTGCCACACGACCCGATAGAGTCGCCATCGGGACGCCCGGGCCGGGGTGCGCCGAACCTCCGGCGAGATAAAGACCTGCGATAGTAGTCGTCGATCCCGGACGGGAAAAACTTGCGAAGGCGCCGTGATTCGCCCGACCGTAGAGAGAGCCGCCCGTACCCGGGAAAAGCCGGTCGAAATCCTGGGGTCGCGTGATGACGCAGTCGCCGGCGCGGCGCTCGATTCGCAGACCACATTGCTCGAGAAGTTCAAATGTCTCGCGCTCGACACGCGCTAGGGTGGGGTCGTCGATGCCTCCAGCGTCGCCGTCAGCTGGTGCATTGACGAGGAGCAACAGTCGCTCGGACGCGCTCGATAGATCTTTGGAAACCTGAGGGGTTACAGCCGCGCCTCTATCTTGCGCGCACACATAGACCGTCGGCGAAGTCTTGATGCGTCTGTCTTTGAAGATGTTCGTGAATTCTTCTGGATAGCGATAGCCGAAGAAAACGTTATGGTGCTCGAGTTCAAATCCCTGTGTGGGCGCATGCAGACACCAGGTGATCGCGGAGAGCGCACGTTCATCGCGGGACATCGTCGCGCCGCCGCGCGCAGCATGTGGTCCGAGCATCCCTGAGGCGAGCGCATTGGCATCGCCGTTGAACACGACGGCATCGGCCGGAATGAACTCACCGGTGTCGAGTTGAACCCCGACGCAGCGATCGTCCTGAACTCTGATTTCCTGAACGGCGTTGCCATAGCGATACGTAGCACCGGCCGACTCACCGAGAGACTGTAAGGCATCGGCAATGCGACGCATGCCGCCACGAACAAGCCACACACCCGACTGCTCCACGTGGGCGATCAGCATCAGTGTTGCGGGCGCTGCGAGCGGAGAGGAGCCGACATAGGTCGAATACCGCCCAAAAAGTTGGCGCAAACGAGGATCGCGAAAATGAGAGCCCAGCGCACTCCAGAGGCTTTGCCAAGGTGGCGTGCGCAGCATCGCCGAGAGACCGTCCTCCGCGAGGCCACGGCGCGCGAGTGCGCTGATCAACTCGAATTGAGACGGGCGTGAACGCCGCATGAAGGTGTCGAGCAATGACGAGTACACCTTCGCGCTGCGAGCACAAAATTCTCGATATCCGTGAGCGTCGTGATCCCCTGAGAATTCGCGGATCGCAGCGTAAGACCGGTCTAGGTTTGCATGCAGGTCGAGTCGACTACCGTCTGGCCAGGCATGACGGGCGAGTACGCTTGCAGAAACGAGATCAAGATGATCTTCGAGACGTGCACCGGCATCCGCGAAAAGGCCTTCGAAGACCCAGTTCATCGTGAAGACCGTGGGACCCGCATCGATTGCGGTATCGCCCACCTGCACTTCACGCATTTTTCCGCCGGGAGTTGCCGCTATTTCGAAAACGCTGACGCGGAATCCTCGATGCGCGAGATCGACGGCGGCGGCAAGGCCGCCCATACCGGCTCCGACGATCGCGACGTGATGTCTGTCGTGACGCATGGAGGCCGGAAGAAGGTCAGCTACCCGACGGGCGCGGAACGGCCGCTTTCGCCTGACGCTCGACCTGCAAGCGATGGTAGATGATAAGCGCGAGGCCCACGATCAGAGGGATCGACCAGAGCCCGGGATGCAAGGCGAGTGTTGGGATCGTGCGTACGGCGCCAAAAGCGAAGAACGCCGTGTAGACCGAAATACCTGCGCCGACCAAGGCTTTGATGTGTTCTTTGAGCCAATCGATGGATGCCGGTTCGCGTTTCAACATGAAGGCGAGGTTGGAGGCGACCGTCGCGATACCGATCGCGGGCATACCGAGCATGATCGGCTCACCGATACGCAGCGACTGCCAGGCGCAAGTGATCGAAGCGACCAAGAGCAGCGCCTGCAGGGCAACATTTCTCCACTCCAGATTTCGACGGTGATCGGTCTTGTTGACGAGACAACAATGGCCATACCAGGCGAGGTTCAGCGTGAGGACGGCAAGACCCAACATCATCCAGCCAAAGATTCCACGTATCCATTCTGGATTTTCGAGATGCGGATGAGTGTTGACGGGATCGATGAGCGTGCAGACGCTGATGCCGATCGCAGCCGTACCCGTTACGAGCATGCTCCACGTGAATACGCGTCCCCACTGGCGGTGAAGAGGGCTGCCCTTGCGACTCGTGACGGGAATCCAGAACGACACGAGTCCAAGGCTACCCGCGAGGATGTGCAGCACGACGAAGCTCTCGAAGGCGAGCACGATCCCCAACATCCCTGAAGCTTGCATGGGCCGAATGCTGCGCCGGTAAGCTGAGCCTTGTCAAAACCCGATCTTTGCCGATACCGCTGTGGTCGTCGCCTCGAGCACTCTTTGCGAGAGGCGCGTGCTGGCGTTAGGGTGGCGGCATGTACGAGCCACCGCGACCGACTTCCCTGGCGGCCATTGCTTCGCTTTTGCGCGTGGCGCTGCGCGGCGATGGTGACCTGCTCAGTCTCCTTCCCGCCAAGGCGTATCGAGTCGATGCGGGGTGGATGGGTTATTCGCGTCGCTCGATTTTGATCGTCAACGATCCGGAGATGCTCCGCGAGGTCATGACCGATCCGCTCGACATCTTTCCGAAGAGCGATCTCATGGTGGGCGCGCTGGAGCCGCTCGTCGGCAACTCGATTTTCGTCTCGCATGGGTCGGTCTGGCGGCGTCAGCGCAAGATGATCGAGCCGTCCTTCTCGCACATGAGACTAGGCAAGGCTTTCGCCTCGATGAGCGCTGCGGTCGACGATTACGAGTCGAGACTCGATCGCACGGCCGGGACCGGCGAGCTTTTTTCGCTCGATCTCGCCATGAGTCATCTGACTGCCGACATTATCTGCCGGACGGTTTTTTCGACGTCGCTCAAGTCGCAGACCGCCATCGACGTCTTCGAGGCCTTTACGTTTTTCGAGCGGACTTGTGCACAAGTCGAGTTGCGTCGGCTGATTTTCGATCCGCCTTTCGCGAGTATTCCGCAGCAGCCGGGCGTGCTCGAGGCCTGCGAGCGCATTCGACGGCACCTGAGTGATCTCGTCGACACCCACATCACGGATAGTCCCTTGAGCTGGGATGACATCGCCGCGGAGATTATCGCGGCGCGTGATCTCGAGACGGGCGAGGGGTTTACCCGTAAGGAGCTGCTGGATCAGCTTGGTGTGATGTTTCTGGCGGGACACGAAACGACGGCGAGTTCGCTCACCTGGGCCTTTCTCATCATCTCGATGCAGCCCCAGCTCGCAGAGCGTATCCGCGAGGAAGTCAGGGCGATCGCAGGCAATGAGCCGTTGACGCTCGAGCACGTTCGCAAGCTCACATTCGTTCGCAACGTGTTCCGTGAAAGTCTGCGACTCTATCCACCGATCCCGTTCATGCCGCGCGTCGCCGCCGAGGCTGCAACGATCGGGCGGTACAAGGTAAAGCGTGGCGCGATGATTATGGTCTCGCCGTGGACGATCCATCGACATCGTGATCATTGGCGCCATCCGCATGCCTTCGATCCCGATCGCTTCTCGCCGGAGCGTGAGCACGAGCTCGTTCCGGGCGCTTATCTGCCGTTCGGGCTCGGGCCGCGTACTTGCGTGGGCGCAGGCTTTGCGACGCTCGAAGCGACCTTGATCCTTGCGCGGCTCGTTTGTCGGTATGACATTCAGGTGATCGACGCTGCGAAGGTGAGACCGATCGCCCGCCTGACCATCCGTCCGCAAAAACAGTTGATGGCTCGAGTAGTCCGACGCCCTTTGGATTAGACGCATGACGACGGCCTTACTCACTTTGGGACGACTGCCGAAGGCGCTTGATATCGCGCGCGCGCTGCATGGAGCGGGTGTTCGTGTGATCGTGGCCGAGCCTTTTCGTCGGCATCTAAGTGCAGTCTCGCGAGCGGTCGACCAAAGTTTCGTGGTTACGGCACCGGCTGTCGATGGTCCTCGCTATCTCAAAGATTTACGAGATCTCGTCGACGCACAGAAGGTCGATCTCGTAGTCCCCATCTCTGAGGAAATCGTGCATGTGTCTGCCTTGCACGGCCGCTTGCCGGGGAGCTGCCGATTACTGTCGATGTCGCAGGCGTCGGTCCTCGCGGTGCACCACAAGGCCCGTTTCGTAGAGGTGTGTCGGGCCGCTGGTGTGACGGCGCCCGACAGCGCTGAGACAATGGCTTCTGAGGCGACCCGCCTCGCGGAGGCCTACGATTACGTTTTGAAACCCGTGTCTTCGTGTTCGGGGCGCGGAGTCAGATTTTTCAATCGTGGCGAGGCGCTGCCACACGTCGTTGAGCCCTCGATCATTCAGCGCCGGGTATACGGCCAGCTCGTCAGTAGTTTTAGCATCGCCCGAGCGGGTGAGGTTCGATGTACCGTGCTGTATCGTGGAGCCGTGATGCAAGGCACGGTGGCGGTCTGTTTCGAGCGTATCGAGGTGCCTCTTGCGGTCGATGACTGGATCCGGCGTTTCGTCGCTCACACGAGATGGGATGGCTTCATCTCCTTCGATCTGATCATCGACGAAGCCGGTGTCGTTCACGGAATCGAATGTAATCCTCGGGCGACGAGCGGAATTCATTTCGTCGAGCCGGCGGGGCTCGCGCAAGCGCTGCTCGATCCCTCGGCAGCAGATGAGTCGATCTTGCGTCCCGAGCGTTTATCGCAGCAATTTTTTCCGTGTCTCACCGAGACTCAGAAATCGATGTTCACCCCCCGGTTTCGGCACAATCTGCGCTGCCTTCTCGAAGCACGGGAGGTCACCTGGAAGGCCTCCGACCCCTGGCCCTTCCTCGGCATGCCCTATACGGCCTGGAATATCATCGCGCTCGCCGCGCGTCAGGGCATGACTTTCGGCGAGGTCGCGATGCTGGATTTCGCGACATTTGCGGGCAGTGAAGGCGAAGTCGTAGAGTGATATCCCTGTGAGTGAACCCCCACACATCGATTCGGATAGCGGATCTTTGAACATCGCCGGTCGGGATCTGCGCGCATCGGCCGCCGATCTTGCCGAGTGCAGAGCGGCCATTCGAGTGGGATCAAAAACGTTTCATGCAGCCTCACTGCTATTGCCTCGTCGTATTCGCGGTTCGGCGCTCGCGCTCTATGCGTTCTGCCGTGAAGCCGATGACGCCATCGATCGCTCCGACGATCCCTTGCGCGCCCTAGCTGCCTTGCAGCACCGTCTCGATTTGGCGTATCGCGGTGAGCCGATCGACAACGCGGCAGACCGCGCCTTGTCGGCAGTCGTGATGCAGTTCCACATTCCGCAGGAGTTACCTTCTGCGTTGCTTGAAGGTTTTGCATGGGATGCCACGGCTCGCACCTATGACACGCTTTCTGAAGTTCGCGCCTATGGCGTACGCGTCGCCGGAACGGTTGGCGTGATGATGTCGCTCCTGATGGGTGTTCGTTCGTACGGCGCACTTGCTCGCGCTGCCGACCTCGGTGTTGCGATGCAACTTTCGAACATCGCTCGGGACGTGGGTGAAGATGCGCGCATGGGGCGCATCTATCTGCCGCGGCAATGGCTGCGCGATGCTGGCCTCGATCCGGACGCTTGGTTGCGCGACCCGAGATTCGAGCCACGTTTGGGCGAACTCGTCGATCGTCTGGTCGCGGAGGCCGAACAACTCTACCGACGCGCGGCAGCCGGTATCGACGAGCTGCCCGTCGAATGTCGACCTGCAATTCACGCGGCGAGACTGATGTATGCAGCGATTGGTCGCGAGGTCAGTCGCCGAGGGGGCGATTCGGTCTCGTCGCGGGCCGTGGTATCGGCTCGACGCAAGCTGTTCTTGCTCGCCGAGGCTCTGATTGCCGCGACTCGTCGAAACGAAATCTCTGAGCATTCGACTCTGCCCGAGGCCGAATATCTGCTCGACGCCATCGCGCGCCACGACCGCGCAAGAGGGCTTGCGGGTGATCCGCTCGCGAGCGGCACGCTCTTCGAGCGTGAACTATCGCGTG
>JBIIHO010000281.1:0-2666 GCA_044235605.1 Steroidobacteraceae bacterium
TGCGCTCCGATATTTGAACTCGGCGCCGCGACGCTGCTCGAACTCGGCTCGCGCGCGAGCAATCAGCTCGGGTTGAGTCAATAAATCGACGGCTGTGAGCGCAAGGATCTTGCTCGCGTTTTCCATTCCTTTGAGGCCGATCGTCATGCCGCCTGCCGCCACCGCCTGCCACGAATGTGCCGGCGTACCCGGGACCCAAGTCGCCGTGCGGAATCCGATAGTCGGCACAACCCAACTTACGTCGCCGACGTCAGTCGAGCCCATGCCGAGACGTCGACCGATGGGCTGAACCTCACGCTCCGAGCCGAGCGCGACGTCGGTCTTGCCCAACGTGGTGAACAGCTTTTCGGCAAACGCCTGCTCGGCCGAATCGTAGGTCACGCCACCCACGCGTCGCAGATTGGTGTCGACCGTGGTCGCCAGCACGTCGTTCGGCAACAGACTGTACGCGCCATGAATGACTTCGTGCTTGACCGTGGTACCCGTGCCGAGCGCCGCAGCTTCCGATGTCGCAACGAGTCGATCGAAGATTTCCGCCATCACCATGGGGTTGCGATGACGAACGTAGTAAAACACCTCGGCAAACTCCGGCACCACATTGGGCGCGTCACCTCCGCGGGTGATGATGTAATGCATTCGAGCATCCTCGGGGATGTGCTCGCGCATCAGATTCGCCATGAAATTCATCGCCTCGACACCATCGAGCGCAGAGCGTCCGCGCTCGGGCGCCGCCGCCGCATGGGCCGCCACACCGCTGAAGCGAAACTTCGCGCTCTTGTTTGCAAGCGTGGGCTCGTTGGTCACGGCATTGCGATCGCCCGCATGCCAATGAAGCGCGACGTCGACATCGTTGAACAAGCCTTCGCGAACCATGTAGGACTTGCCCGCACCGCCCTCTTCGGCCGGCGTACCGTACACACGAATCGTGCCGCCCCGACGATTGGCGATCAGCCAATTTTTGACGGCGATGCCGGCCGAGGTCGATCCCGTTCCGAAAAGATGATGTCCGCAGGCATGCCCGGAGATTCGACCTCTCAACGGCGAACGCTCTGGGGTCGCCGCTTGCGACACGCCGGGCAAGGCATCCATCTCGGCGAGGATCGCGATGACAGGCTTACCGCTGCCGTACTCTGCGACGAACGCCGTCGGCATGCCGGCGACGCCTGCACGAACCGAAAATCCTGCGTCCCGTAGCTCTTTCTGAAGTCTCGCGCTGCTCTGCTCTTCTTGATAACCGACCTCGGCCCAATTCCAGAGCTGTAGCGCAACGGCCCGGTCGTTCGCGCGACGCGCTTCGACTAATTTAAGCAGTGCGTCATCGGCGCTCGCCACGGTCGAGGTGACGAGGAGAGTCAGCGCAGCGGCAGCGACGCCGAGTCGCGCCGCGAAATCAGGTCGTCTGTTCATCAGAAGAGCTCCGATCGAAAGATCACCAACGCAAACCGAGACCTCGATAACCTTTGGCAAGCACCCAAGGCGGCCCGATCATCAAGTACACGAGATCGGTGAAGAAGCTGGGTCGTCGGCCCTCGATGTGATGGCCAATGAATTGGCCGATCCACGCGACGACGAACACCAGCGCGCCGATCACAAGTAATGCCATCGCACCCATCGTTTCGAGGATGAGCGCGTTGATCCAGAAACCGGCGAGTGTCAGCACGGCAATGCCGAGACCGAGAGGCAACGACAACCAGAGCCAGAACACCACTGACAGCACGGCGAGCAAAGCTGCTAAAACGCCGAACGGCGGAACGACCGCCGCGAGCACCTCGGGCGTTGGCACAGCGTAGAGCATCGCCATCAGCGACCAGACGATCGCCGGTACGCAGAACACGTGCAAACGCTGATTGAGCGGATGCTGATGATCTTGCGAATACGCGTCGAACCACCGATCGACGGGCCGAGCGCTTGAATAAACTTCTGGAGTGTTCATGATTTTTAGCTTACCTCAAGCGCCTTGTGATAGCCGCGCTCGAGTTGCGCGAGGCGATCCTCGAGCCGGCCTGTGTAACCGGCTGACAAGCGTACCCAGCCCGGGCTGATCCCTGCCGCCCGCAGCGCACCTTCATCGAGCTCGCTTGAGGTGCTCGAGGCGCTCGCGCTCATGAGCGTGTCACTGAACCCAAGACTCACGGCCATATAACCGAAATCTTCGATGTTCTGCAGATGCTCCATGAAGCGACTTGCCCGTTCGGCACTTCCGAAATCGACACTCAATAATCCGCCGGCTCCATACCCGGGATTGGCCAGACGGTGGAACAGCGCGTGATCGGGGTGGGACGGCAACCCCGGGTAAACGACTTTCGCGCCAAGCGCCTCGAGCCGTTGCGCATACGCCAAAGCACGCTCGGCATGAGCCGCCATGCGCAGGCCGAGATTCGGTAGCCGGGTCGCCACCTCGTACGCGGCACGCGGATCCATCGCCGGGCCGAGCAACATCAAACTTCCGGTATGCAGATCGTACATGCCGTCAATGAAATCACCATCGGCACACACACAGCCAGCAACGATGTCCGAGGCGCCGTTGATGAACTTGGTGAGACTGTGAATGACGACATCCGCGCCGTGCGAAGCCGGAGTCACGATCACGGGTGAGAAGGTGTTGTCTACGATCAAACGCGCACCATGCTCGTGCGCAATCGCAGCGAGCGCAGGAAGATCCGCCA
>JBIIHO010000283.1:0-2652 GCA_044235605.1 Steroidobacteraceae bacterium
TCGACGACGCGCGCCGATCGTGTCATCCGCCGTGATCGAATCGCTCGAGCCAACGATCGGCATCGAGTGCGGCCATGCAGCCCGAGCCCGCCGAGGTGATGGCTTGGCGGTAAACGTGATCGGCGACATCACCGGCGGCGAATACGCCCGGGATGCTGGTCGCGGTGGCCATGCCGGAAGTACCGCTCTGAACTTTGATGTATCCGTCTTGCATGGCGAGCTGACCCGAGAAGATCTCGGTGTTGGGCGAGTGGCCGATGGCGATGAAGACGCCCGTCACGCCGACATCGAGCGCTGCCGCATCGCCGCGTGGTTTACCGTCCCGATCGGTCGGGCGGACGCGAAGCCCCGTCACTCCTGTGTTATCGCCTAACACTTTATCGACGCCGTGATTCCAAAGAATTCGGACCTTACCCTCTTTTTCGCGCTCGAAAAGGCGATCTTGCATGATCTTCTCGGCACGCAGTCGGTCGCGTCGATGCACGAGCGTGACGTGCGAAGCGATATTGGACAGATAAAGCGCTTCCTCGACGGCCGTATTGCCGCCGCCTACGACGGCGACCTGCTGACCGCGAAAGAAAAAGCCGTCGCAAGTGGCGCAGGCCGAAACACCTTTGCCCTTGAATGCGTCCTCGGAGGGTAGGCCGAGATATTTGGCCGAAGCACCGGTGGCGATGATGAGCGCGTCGCAGGTGTACTCGCCGACATCACCGATCAAGCGAAAGGGTCGCTCGGTGAGTAGGGCGGTATGGATGTGGTCGCTCACGAGTTCGGTACCGAAGCGCGAGGCGTGAGCCTTCATTCGTTCCATGAGAGCCGGGCCGAGCAGGCCGTGCGCATCGCCCGGCCAATTATCGACTTCGGTGGTCGTCATGAGCTGGCCGCCTTCCTGTAGCCCGGAAATCAACATAGGCGATCGATTGGCGCGAGCAGCGTAAACGGCGGCTGAGTAGCCCGCGGGCCCTGAGCCGAGGATGATGAGTTTGCGATGTTGAGAAGCCATGGCGAGATGTTAGGGGCAAGCGTTCCGGGATGCACGTCGTATCCTCGCCGAGCAACTGTCGCGATCTCGGCGATTCCCGTAGAATCAAGCCACTAGACAACACTGCGCAGGTCACACCTTGCCCGAAAACGCCGCTGACACGAGCGTGTCGGACCGCTTCACCGAAACCGTCAAGCGCGCATTGCGCGAGGGGGCGGTCATCCTCACGGGCGTTTTGGCGCTGATGCTTTTTGCGTCACTCGTGACCTACCAGCCCTCCGATCCGGGCTTCTCCTTCACGGGAGAGGGTCCCGAGGGTGAGATCGGCAACCTGATCGGCCTTCAGGGTGCCTGGCTCGCCGATACGCTCTTTTTCCTCTTCGGTGGGCCGGCGTATCTCTTCCCGATCATGCTCGGCGCATCGTGTTGGCTGATGTTCCGCGATCGCGGCAAAGTCGAGCCGACGTCACGCCTCAATACTTTCGTGCGTCTCGGGGGGTTCGTGTTGCTGCTCGCCGCCACCTGCGGACTCGCGACGCTGCATTTCTCGCCGGGCGTGCTTCGGCAGAGTGCGGGGGGCGTCGTCGGCAGTCTTGTCGGCGAATGGATGCAGGGTAATTTCAACTTCGTCGGCGGCACGCTGCTTGCGCTCGCCGTGGCGATGGCTGGCGTCTCCTTGGCTTTCGGTCTTTCTTGGCTCGTCGTAATCGATCGTCTCGGTTCCGGTTTTTGGAGCACCGTCGATTGGTTCCGAGCGCGTCGCATCCAGCAGCGTGACGTCGCCGAAGGTGAAGAGCGTAAGGCGGCTCGTAAGGAAACCCTCGAGGTCGAGACCAAAAAAGCGGCAGCACGCCCGAAACCACGTATCGAGGCGCCGGCGCCGCAGCCCGAGAAGAGCGAGCGAGTCAACAAGGAGCGTCAGGTACCGCTCTTCACGGCGAAGGCCGGCGAGTTGCCGCCACTGCAATTGCTCGACGATCCACCACCTCGTGAGGCGACATATTCGGCCGAGGCGCTCGAGGCGATGTCTCGGCTCGTCGAACTCAAACTCAAAGATTTCGGCGTCGAGGTCGAGGTCGTGGCAGTGCTGCCCGGGCCGGTGGTCACGCGTTTCGAGATGCGGCCCGCTCCAGGTGTGAAGGCGAGTCAGATCAGCTCGCTCTCCAAAGATTTGGCGCGCGCGCTGTCGGCGATCAGCGTTCGCGTGGTCGAGGTGATCCCCGGCAAGTCGGTCATGGGTCTCGAGATTCCGAACGAAAAGCGAGAGGTGGTCACCCTCGGCGAAATCGTCAAATCGAAGGCCTACGATGAGATTGGCTCACCTTTGGCGCTCGCGCTCGGCAAAGACATCGGTGGCGCGCCGGTCGTGGCCGATCTGCAGCGCATGCCCCACTTGCTCGTGGCGGGCACAACAGGCTCGGGCAAATCGGTCGCGATCAATGCGATGGTCCTTTCCATGCTCTACAAGAGCACCGCTGAGGACGTGCGTCTCATCATGATCGATCCGAAGATGCTGGAGCTCTCGGTGTACGAGGGTATTCCGCATCTGCTCGCGCCGGTCGTGACCGACATGAAAGAAGCGGCGAACGCGTTGCGCTGGTGTGTCGCCGAAATGGAGCGACGCTATCAACTGATGGCTGCGATGGGTGTGCGCAACATCGCCGGTTTCA
>JBIIHO010000284.1:0-2636 GCA_044235605.1 Steroidobacteraceae bacterium
CTTGATGTCGTCGAACGAGGGGGTAACGCCCTTCCTCACCCGGCGACTCTTTTTGCCTTGTTGGCGCTACTCGTGGTCGTTGCGTCTTGGTTTGCCTCTTTGGCGGGCCTTGCCGTTCAACATCCCGCCACTGGGGCTACCGTCACGGCCGTTAATCTCCTGAGCCTCGAGGGTCTCCATCGCATCCTTACGAGTCTTGTGACGAACTTCACAAGCTTTGCGCCTCTCGGTACGGTGCTCGTCGCTCTGATCGGTATCGGCGTGGCTGAGCACTCGGGGCTCATCGGTGCTGCGTTGCGCAAACTGGTACTCGCAGCGCCGCGTTCTTTGCTGACGCCGATCGTGGTCTTTGCCGGTGTGATGTCCAACATGGCGAGTGAGATCGGTTACGTGCTGTTGATTCCGCTCGCGGGGCTCATCTTTAAATCCGCAGGCCGACATCCCATCGTCGGGATGGCTGCGGCGTTCGCAGGAGTCTCGGGCGGATACTCCGCCAATCTTTTGATCGGCACCATCGATCCGTTGCTTTCGGGGCTTTCTCAAGAGGCTGCGCGGATCGTTGATCCTGACTACACCGTGAGCCCGGTCGCCAATTGGTATTTCATGGCCTTTTCGACGCCGGTGATCACGGTCCTCGGTTGGTTCGTCGCCGAGCGTTTCACCGCGCCTCGGTTCCCCGACGATAAGTCCGTCGCGGCGACCGGCGATTCCGATCTCGCCGGAGAGCTCTCTAACGAGGAACGTCGTGGCCTGCGCTACGCTGGATATGCCAGCCTGCTACTCACCACCTTGCTCGTGTGGTCGATGCTTCCCTTAGGTTCCTTTCCGGGAGCAGGCTTCCTGCGTAATCCGATCGATGGCGATCTGCTCAAGTCCCCTTTGTTATCCGGCGTCGTCGCCATCATCTTTTTGTTTGGTGTGGTGAGTGGTATCGCCTACGGTATCGGCGCGCGGACCATCAAGAACGACAACGACGTAATCAAGGGCATGAGCGCGAGCATGGCGACGCTCGGGGGCTACCTTGTACTCGTATTCTTTGCTGCGCAGTTCGTTGCGTTTTTCAACTGGACTCAGCTCGGACTGATTTTCGCCGTGAACGGCGCTGAGGGTTTGAAGGCGCTCGGTCTGCCGGCGATTCCGCTCTTCGGCATGTTCATCTTGTTGACAGCCACTATCAATCTTTTGATGGGGTCGGCCTCGGCAAAGTGGGCGTTGATGGCGCCCGTTTTCGTGCCGATGTTCATGCTGCTCGGCTACTCGCCCGAGCTCACCCAGACGGCGTATCGCGTGGGTGACAGTGTCACGAATATCATCTCGCCGATGATGAGCTACTTTGCGCTGATCATCGCATTCTTCCAGAAGTATGAGCCGAAGACAGGACTGGGCACGATCGTGGCAGTCATGCTGCCGTACTCGTTCACCTTCCTGATCGGTTGGTCGATCGTCTTCGCAATTTGGCTCACTCTCGGCTTGCCGATAGGACCCGACTCGCCGCTGATTTATCCTGCGAGCGCGAACGAGTAGACGAGCGAAACGGCGACTGCAATCAGTACGGCGACGGCCCAGCGTACGGCGATGAACGAAAAGATCGGGCGCACAGGGAAGACGTGCGTCGTGTCGATCGCCGCCCATTTGTGGATCATCACATCCTTTCCCATGACTGCGCTGACACTACGGATGAAATCTCGACGACTCCGGTAGCGGATCATCGCGACCACCTGCCAAGGCTCCGCGTTCGCCGGCTCGATAAACGATCCGCTGCGACTCGAGATAAAAATCGGTACGTTACCGTAGCGCAACAGATGAGGAAAAAACGCGCGCGCATAACGCTTGTCAGCTTCAATGGCGCTGTCGCCGTAAGGTGAGCCGGGCGGATACGCGGCTTTATCGCGATAGCGGATGAGATTGAGCATGACGAACTCGCGACCATCGTCACGTGTGAGTAGCCGCTTAAGAGATTCGAAAAGCTCCGGATCATCACGATCAACGTTGTGTGCGGCGACACGGGCCAAGAAATCGTTAACTTCTTGTTGAGTCAGCGGACGTCCGCGACCGCCATACCAAAACAAAAAAATTGCATAAGCAGCGATGGGCGTGAGGAGGGCGAGGAAACTCATGATGCGATGAACCGATTGATGTGGTCAGCGAGCTCCAAGGCTTTGTCCTCTTGCAGAAAATGACCTGCGCCACGGATTCGTGTGTGTGGTTGGTGGAGGGCGCCGGGCACACGCGACTGGAAGAGACGCTCTCCGCCGCGGGTGATTGGATCACGCGTACTGAAGAGCGTCAGGAAGGGTTTTTGCCACGACTCGAGGACCCGCCATGCCGCTTCATTGGCTTCGCGCTCGGGATCATTGGGCTCAGCAGGTACAAAGCGGGGGAACATTCGCGCCGCGACGCGGTGACGACGCGTCGGGAAGGGGGCGTTGTAGGCGGCGATCTCCTCGGCGCGGAGCGGTACGGCGCAGCCAGCTGCGACGATACGTCCGATCGGAAACCATGGGCTCCATCGTGCAAAGGCGCGCCAGATCTTGAAGGCAGCCGGGACGCTTCGCCCAACGCCAGTCGGAAGACCGCCGTTTGCAAGCACGGCGCGAGAAAATCGCTCCGGATTCGCAGTAAGCATTCGTAAGCCG
>JBIIHO010000285.1:0-2626 GCA_044235605.1 Steroidobacteraceae bacterium
ACCGGCAGCGCCGCGATCAGCGCGGTGCCGTATCTTCGATGATCGACTGCGATCGTTTCTCGGCGATCCACTCACGCCAAATTGCCATCAGCACGGCGAGAATGACGGGGCCGATGAACAGCCCGACGAGACCGAATGCAGTCAGCCCGCCGAGCACACCGAATAGCACGAGTAAAAATGGAATTCGTGTTGCGCCGCTAATCACGAGAGGGCGAACGATATTGTCGATCCAGCTCACCGCGGTGAGCCCCCAGATCGCAAGTCCAATGGCCGCTGTCGTCTCGCCGGTGAGATACAACCATACACTCGCGGATCCCCATATGAAGGGCACGACGAAAGGCACGAGTCCCACGAGGAAGGTCAGTATTCCTAGCAGAAGCGGGACAGGAAGCCCTGCGAACCAGTAGCCAACACCGGCGAGCGTACCTTGTGCCAATGCTGCGAGCACGATGCCATAAACCACGGCTTTGACGGTGTTTCCGATCGCTTCGAGGTAGTGCTGGACACGTACCTTCCCAAAAAATTGCTCGAGCATCCGCCCGACCTGAGAGGCGAAATGCTCGCCATCGCGATACATGAAGAACAGCGACACCATGGCGATGACGAGCTTGACGAGATTTCGTCCAACGCCGCCGAGCATGGCGCTGATCTCGCCCGACGACTGTGCAAAAAATTGACGGATGGCTGCATCGATGGCGCCAGGGTCGCGAGCGACCTGAGCGAGTATTTCTTGGAGGCGCGGTCCGAGCAGCGGGATATCCGCGATGAACTCAGGGATTTTCAGTGTCGCCAGGAGCGGCACGATCTCTCGATAAAAAGGCAAGGCTTCCGCTTTGATGAGCAGCGCAAACCAGAAAATCGGTAGGATGATCGCAGCACTCAATAAAATTGTCATGACCAGTGCTGCGAGTGTTCGTCGGCCACTGCAGAGTCGAACTAAACGCTCGTTCATGGGCCAAGTGACATAAGCGAGGATTGCCGCCCAGATCACCGGCACGATGAACGGCTGTAGTACCTGAAACGCGAGGAGTACTAGGACGGCGATGAAGCCGACGACCGTCAAGGGCCTCAGCCATTTTCCTTCCGTAAAATCTTCCAAGATCACGTGGAGGCTCCGGATGCCACGAACGCCGTCAATACCAACAGCGCACAGACGCAGAGTGTGAGGGCTCGCCGCAGATCGAGATAATCTGACGGGAGTGTATCGACGTAGGTTCGGTGTTCGTAGAGCCAAAACATGCCGAAGCCGACGATGAGAATAGCCATGCCTTTCTCTCCACCTACGAGTACGGCTACTACACCGATCACGGAGGGCAAGGTCGAGCCGACGACAGTCTTGAGCGACCAAGGCAATCTGCCGGCCAGTGCAAGCCCCCAGTGAACGGCCGCGATGAACGTCAGGATGACTGCGCCCCAAGCCGTTGCCAACTGCAAGCCGAAGGATTTCGTCGCTTGCGAGGCACCGAGAGTGGCGAGCCCACATGCAAAAACAAACGGCAGCAAGCCGAGAAACCCGGCCCAGCGCGCAGCGGGTGTTAAAGACGTAGAGTCATGGGAGGGCTGGATCACAGTATTCATGGGGAATTCATTGTGGCAGGAGAAGATGACGATCGTCACCTCTGTCGGCGTAACCAATCCGACAAAACGGCCGCGACACCTTCCGGATCCTCGTGATGCATCATGTGGCCAAGCGTGGGGAAATCATGAACTTCCAGGCGTGCGAAGCAAGCCTTGAAGCGCTCCAATTCTTCGCTTCCGTCATGTGTGCCGAGCCGCGCTCGATACTCGGACTCTCCCGCGAGCAAAACCAAGGTCGGGGCTACGATACGACGCCAGCACGCTTCAGCTTCCTCTCGGCGATACAGGACAGGATTGATGAGGCGATGCCAAGGATCGAAGTGCAGCATGACGCCGCCCTCGGGAGTCGGCCTAGTCCAGGTTTTCGCGATAAAAGAGGCCCTCTCGGCCGTCAGCCGCGAATTGCGATGTTGCAACATTTTGGCGAGGCGCTCGGGTGAGTCATAACGCGTCTCACGAACCCCTTTATTAATCTCATCCAGCCATTGTCCCAAACGGTCAGGTGCGATCGACGCGTCGACTCGCGGAAGCCCAAAACCCTCTAATGATGCGATTCGCTTAACTCTAGACGGGCGCACGCCCGAGTAAAGGCTGGCGATATGCCCGCCCATGCTATGTCCGACCAAAGTCGCTGTACTTTCGCGATAGTGATCGAGAATTCCCTCGAGATCGGCGAGGTAGTCCTGAAACCAATAGGGTGCATCGTTACGTTGGCTACCGCCGAATCCCCGCCAATCGGGAGCGATGAAGTGATAGTCCCGTGGCATTGCGTCGACTAAGAACTGAAAAGTGTCTGAGCAGTCCTGAAATCCGTGGAGCAGAACTACCACGGGTGCGCCCTCCTCTCCCCAATGCACCACGCGATGGCTCAAATTTCTGACGGTGATCGTCTCCTCGCGCGCGGGCACGATGGCCTGATAGCACTGCATGTTGAACTCAATTCCCCAAAAACAATTGGTATGCGGGGTTTGCCGTTTCGTCGATCCACGGATATTGCAACTCGGCAAGGTGCGACAAAAATTCATCGCGTGTGGAATCCGGCACCTGT
>JBIIHO010000286.1:0-2623 GCA_044235605.1 Steroidobacteraceae bacterium
TCGCATCGGCGGCCTTGATCGCCTGCGCGCCGCCTCCGCCGCCGTTCAATGCGACAGAGGTGTCGAACCTTTCGTATGGAAGAGGCCTTGGCATCCCTGATACCGATGGCGAGATTCGTCGTATCGACGACTTCAAAGGTCAGGTCACGCTCGTATTCTTCGGATTTACGCGCTGCCCGGATGTCTGCCCGACCACGCTCATGCGTCTGCGCCAAGTGCGCAATGCCTTGGGTGAAGATGCCGACAAGGTGCAGGTGCTGCTCGTCAGCGTCGACCCCGAACGCGATACGCCGGACCGTCTCGGTGCCTACGTCAAAAGTTTTGATGAATCGTTCATCGGGCTGAGGCCCGAGCCCGCCGAGCTCGAAAGGGTGGTCAAGGCCTTTCATGCCATCGCGGTCAAGGTGCCGACGGTTGGCGACGACTACACCATCGACCACTCCGCCACGATCTACGTCTACGACCGCGAGAACCAGCTGCGCTTGATCGCACAGCCGACTCTCGAGATCGATTTATTCGCCGCAGACCTCAAGCGACTCGCGCAAGAGGGCTGAGGCTCATTCGAAGCTGGCGTAGCCGACGAAGCCTTATTTGACGAAGCGCAGCGTCATTCGATCGGACTCTCCGATCGCATCGTACTTACTGCGATCGAAGTTGGGATCCGCAGGCTTGCCCGAACCATAGGGTACGGTGGCCCGCGTGGGCGGCAAAGTCCACACGCCGAACGGGTGATCTTTGGTGTCCTTGGAATTCGCATTGATCTCCGAGCGCGCCGCAAGACGGAGCCCTGCTTTCTCTGCGGCGGCGATCACGAAGGCTTCGGTGACGTAGCCGCTTTCGGCTTTAGGATCTTGCGGGCCCGGATTACTGCGATGCTGCTCGATCGCGAGCACACCACCTGGCTTCAAAGAGCCGGCGACGCTCGCGAGATTGCGCTCGAGCACACCCTCCGAACGCATCCACCCGTGAATCACGCGTGACAACAAAATGAAGTCATAGCTGTTTTGCGGAAGCGGCGCGGCTGTCGGGCCCCAGTTGACGAGCTCAACCTTGCCGAAAATCTTTTCGTCGGCGTAACGCGCTGCGAAATCTGCACGACCCTTGCGAGCTGCCTCGCTCAGCGACGGATTGTTGAGGTCGGCCGCCGTGGCCGTGTAGCGCCCGCCTGTGAGCGCTGCATAGGGCGCAAGAATGCGCGTCCACCAACCACCGCCCGGCTGCACCTCGAGAATGCTTGCCCCCGGCTTCAGCCCCCAAAACGTCAGGCTTTCGAGCGGTCGACGCTCGGCGTCACGCGCCTTGTCGTCGGCCGACCGCTGCTCGCCCGCCATGGCTTGCTTGAGCGCGGCATCACTCGCGGCGGCGAACACGGAGGTCGCCATGAGCACGCTTGCTACAACCGTCATCATCAAAAACTTCTTCATCAATCTTCCCCTCATTAATTGCGATCGCTCGTCCCGCGCTCGTTAGCGCGACACGGTCCCAAAACTGTCATCAAGATAATCGAGCGCTGTAGCGCGCTGCGCTGGTTAAGCCCTAGCTGCTGACGCAAACTCCGCCCCCGCTCGGCTGCCGTCGATGGCGCGGGCGCAGCGGGCGCCATCTTTCGAGGGAACTCGACGAACTCAGCCGCCGGCTCCGGATCCGATACCGATCTCGGCACAGCGAGCGGCGCAGGGGGCTTCTGCGGCTTGTCGAGTTGCTCTTTGAGCCAGACCATCGCCTGCCAAAGCAACGCAAGGCCTGCGACGATCGCGACGAGTAGATCTTCGAAGTCCATGACTCAGCCTCGATTCGTCAACGCGTCGTGGGTGGAGTCGGCGCGTTATCGTCGGTAGTACCGGCGATCGAGTCACGCATAGCCGTATCTGCCTGTACGTTACGCATTCGGTAGTAATCCATCACGCCCAAGTTACCGCTGCGGAAGGCCTCGGCCATCGCGCGCGGGACTTCGGCTTCCGCCTCGACGACGCGCGCTCGCATTTCCTGCTCGAGCGCGACGGCCATTGCACGACGCTCTTCAGCCTTTGCCTGAGCGATTTGTTTGTCGGCATTCGCTTGGTCGATCTGGAGCTTCGCGCCGATGTTGTTTCCGACATCTACATCAGCGATATCGATCGAGAGGATTTCGTACGCGGTTCCGGCATCGAGCCCCTTCGACAACACATGCTTCGAAATATGGTCGGGATTTTCGAGCACGCTCTTGTGGGTGGCCGCCGAGCCGATAGTGCTCACCATGCCCTCACCGACTCGCGCGATGATGGTTTCTTCTCCGGCGCCGCCAACGAGTCGATCGATGTTGGTACGCACCGTGACACGCGACACCGCGATGAGCTGGATACCGTCTTTGGCGACGGCCGCAATCTTCGGTGTTTCGATTACCTTCGGGATCACCGACATGTTGACGGCTTCGAGCACGTCACGGCCGGCAAGATCGATCGCCGCAGCACGCTTGAAGGTAAGCGGAATGCTCGCTTTGTCCGCCGAGATCATGGCGTTGACCACGCGGCCGACGTTGCCACCGGCGAGAAAGTGCGCCTCTAGATCGTTGAGGGTGATATCGATACCGGCCTTGACCGCGCTGATGCGAGCGTTGATCACAATGTTGGGCGGTACTCGTCGT
>JBIIHO010000288.1:0-2617 GCA_044235605.1 Steroidobacteraceae bacterium
TACGTAATTTGTGAGCGTAGTCGCTGAAGAGCGGCGTATTGAGTTCGTAATCGACGACTCCATCGCGCGGCACGAGTCGGCCGTCCTCAATCGCGAAGAGTCCCCACTCGGCGAGCGTCTCGGGGTCGGTGGACTCATGAAACACGGGGCTCGCCGGCCCACGCGAACAACCGAAGAGCAAAGAAAGCACGGTCACGAGCGCAAGCGATCTCATCGAACGCGCGCCACCGGCCAGCGTCACAACTTGAACTCCACGGGCGGCAGCGGCTCAAGTCGGCAGTCGTACTCTGCCGCCGAGACTCGCGGATTGCGGTACTTGTTAGGCCCGTCGGCATTCAGCACGGGCCCGGCATCACGCACGCAAATCGCTAGATCCTCGGGCAACTTACCGCCGCGAGTTTTCTTTGAATCGACATAACCATCCCACAGCACCGGCGGGAAACGACCGCCGAGACCGAAGACGGCGAGCTTCAGCGCTTTGAGGTCTAGCCCGTCGGGCGCGTCCCCGCCACCCGAGTAGCGATTGCCGTGAACATGAATGGCCTCAGGATACGGATCGAAAATCTCAGCGACGCCTTCTTCGGTCATATAACCCGTCGAAAAATAACTCGAGATGATCACGTGAGCCGTCGCATTGTCGGCAAAATCATTGTCGAATATTTCGACCTGATCGTTGGAGTTGATGACGATGCCAGAACCTGCGGGGACGCTTGCGACCGGCGTACCTTTGGCACCGAAATTAGCGGTATTGTTCCCGAAGATTTTATTACGAAATACGCGCGTTCCCTCGCCCCGCTGCGGGAGGTTCGGCATATTGAATACCAACACGCCGCCCGTATTTTCGGTTGCGACGTTGTCGTACACGTCGGCGCGCTGCGAGTTCTCGATCTCGATACCCGCGACGTTGAGCCGTGCCGTATTGCGACGCACGACGATATCTTCCGACTGTCCCACGTAGATGCCCGCATCGGACGCCCCGATGACAAGACAATCTTCGATGAGTACCTGCCGCGTGCGAACCGGATAGAGTCCATACGCGCCATTCGAGGTGCTCGGGCCGCCAGTCCACTCGACGCGTAGTCGCCGAAGCGTGATTCGTTCGCCCTCGTTCACCTTGACGGCATCGCCGCGGGTGTCTTCTATGGCGAGATCCTCGAGTATGAAATCGCTCGCATTCACGAGCAGCCCTTCGGCCCCGACTTTCTGATCTTTGAACGAGAGCACGGTCTCGTTCATCCCGGCGCCGCGGATCGTGACCCCGCTCACCCGCAGACTGAGACTGCGATCCAGCGAGTAACGCCCGGCTGGAATCTCGATGACCTCGCCCGGCTTGGCATCGAGAAGTCGTGTCTGCAACCCACGTTGGAAGCTGTCATCCACTACCGCTTCGTCGTTTACGCCACACCCGACGAGCACCAGCGTCAACACCAAGCAGACCTGCAGTCGCCCCGAAAGAAAAGCCTCGAAAAGCTTCATGTGCCCGCCTTCTCCAATGCCTGGACGAGATCCGCCTTCAAATCTTCCACGTCCTCGAGCCCGATCGACAATCGAACCGTACCTGACCCGATTCCAGACACCGCGAGATCTTCCGGTGCAAAATCTTTCGGTTGCATCATCTGCGGCGGCATCGCCAAAGACTCGGTGGAACCGAAACTCGGCGTGCGCGCGAATAATTGCAGCGCCTCGGTAAAACGCCGACCCGCTTCGAACCCCGCCACGAGATCGAAACAAATTACCGAACCGAATTCGCGCATCTGTCGACGCGCTAACATCGCCTTGGGGTTCGAGGCGAGACCCGGATAACGTACTCGCGTACATGCCGGATGTTGCTCCAAAAATTCTGCCACGAGCTGGGCATTGATCGACTGTTGCCGATAGCGAACGAAGTAGGTCTTGAGCCCTCGAACCATGATCGAGGCCGACAAGGCATCGAGGTGTGCGCCAAACAATCGAAAATCGCCGCGGAGCTGATCGATGAGTTCGCGTCTCGCAATGACCGCGCCACCCATGACATCCCCCGCCCCGGTCGCAAACTTAGTGAGGCTATGCACGAAGAGATCGATGTCGAACTCTCCGTGCTGATGAAACCCTGCGGCGGTGTTGTCGATGACCGTGAGCGCACCATGCGCTCTGGCGATTCGAGTGATCGCCTCGATATCGGCAATTTTATTGATCGGATTGGTTGGGCTTTCGAACCAAACGAGCCGGGTCTTTCGGGCCGAGAGCTCCCGCTCGAGACCTTCGAGATCATCGATCGACATCATGCTATGCGTGACACCGAAACGCCCAAGCATCCCGCGGATGATCTGGCGCGTCGGGCCATATCCTTCCGTGAAGAACACGACGTGATCACCCGAGCGAGTCAGCCCGATAAGGGTCTGTGCCACGGCATTTACGCCCGACGCTGTCGCCATGCACTCGTCTCGACGCTGCAACTGCGCCAACATGAGCTCGAGTTGTCGAACCGATGGGTTTGACAGTCGCGAGTAAAAGAAACCCGGCCGCTCGCCGCGTGCGATTCGCTCGCTTTCGAGAACGGTCTCCGTCTCCCACTTGACGTTCTGGAAGATCGGCAGGTTAAGGGGATGATTATCGTCCGGCAGTTCGATCGCCGGCG
>JBIIHO010000289.1:0-2615 GCA_044235605.1 Steroidobacteraceae bacterium
CCACAGCCGCCGCCCGTGCAGGCGCCACGAATGACGGCGATGGTTGGGATGGGAAGGCGCTCCCACGCCGCTTGAGCGTCCAGGACGGCTTGTTGCATCGCCTTCATGGCCGACGGGCGGGCGAGTCCGTCCCGCATTTCCGCAATGTCGGCGCCTGCGCTGAATGCGGCGTCGCCGGCGCCCGTGATGAGAGCAACCTTGATCGAGGGTTCCGCGGCCATTCGCTCGGTGACCTCAAGCAGGCCGAACCACATCTGACTCGAAATGGCATTACGGCGGTCGGGGCGGTTGAGTGTGATACGCGCAACCGGTGGGTGGATGTCCGTCAAAAGCTCAGTCATGCCATCATGTTAGCAGTCAGCCAAAACGACACCAAAACGGGGATCAAGATCGATGGGGACTTATTCGGATTTACGCGGCAAGGTGGCGATCGTGACGGGCTCTGGACGGCCCAAGGGCCTCGGTGAGGCGATGGTGAAACGGCTCGCGGCCGAGGGCTGCAAGGTCGTGGTGAGCGATCTAGGTGCGCCACAGGGCGAGGCGATGCCGGCCTCTGCAATTGGGTCGACGTCCGAGATTGAAAAGATCGTCGCCGAGATTCGTGATGCGGGGGGCGAGGCCATCGGTCTGACCTGCAACGTACTCGTGGAGTCCGAAGTCGAGGCACTGGTCGCTCGCACGGTCGAGCAGTACGGTCGGCTCGATATCATGGTGAACAATGCCGGCATTGGCTATCTGATGAAGCGGATTGTCGAGATGAGTCAGGCAGAGTGGGATGCCGTGCTCGGCGTCAATTTGCGAGGCGTGTTCTTTGGTATCAAACACGCTGCAATCCAGATGCTCAAACAAAATCACGGCGGACGGATCATCAACATCGGCAGTCAGGCGTCGAAGTCCGGTTTTCCCTTTGCGTCGGCCTACACGGCCTCTAAACACGGAGTCGTCGGTCTCACGCGCAGCGCTGCAGTCGAGTTTGGTGCAGCGGGTATCACCGTCAATACGATCTGTCCGAACCACGTCACGACCGGGCTCGGCGCGTGGCAGAACCAATTTTTCAGTGCAGCGACTGGCCGTAGCCATGAGAAATATCTCGCGGATATGAAAGCGCGAATTCCTCTCGGGCGTCCTGGCCTGCAAGAAGACATCGCCAAAGCCTGTGCCTTTCTCGCCTCCGATCAGGCGACCTACATCACCGGTGAGGCGATGAACGTCTCGGGTGGCGAGGAGTATCACTGATGGGTTACGCATGGCCGTCGGGCGCACGATTAGCGTTGTCGATTGTCGTCAACGTCGAGGAGGGCGCGGAGTTCAACATCCTCGATGGCGATCGCGGGCCCGAACCCGTGGATGAACTCGGCATCACACTCAAAAAGCCGGTGCGTAATTTCGGTAACGAAAGTAACTATGCTTACGGTATCAACGAAGGTGCGCCGCGAGTATTAGGTTTGCTCGCGCGTCATGAAGTGCCTGCGACATTCACTGCAGCAGCCGTGGCACTCGAGCGCGCGCCGGATGTGGCATCGGCCATCATGCAGGGTGGCCATGAAGTTTGTGCCCACGGATTCCGCTGGGCTCATCAGCTCGGCATGAGCGAGGAGCAAGAGCGCGAGTTCATTCGTAAGGCCACGGCGAGTATCGAGCGCAGCACGGGCGTCCGACCCGTCGGTTGGCTGTCGCGTTATCTGCACACGAGCGAGACCCGGCGCTTGCTTTCGGAGGAGGGCTACCTTTATCACATGGATGATTACAGTCGTGATGAGCCTTTCCTCGATCGATCGCTGAGCAAGCCCATGGTTGTCTTGCCCTATGCGCTCGACTCCAACGATATGAAAATGTGGAATGCACCCTCGCTGACGCCGAGGGCGTGGTGCGAGTACGCCGTCGATACCTTTGATTGGTTGCTCAACGAATCCGAATCGAGACCGCGGATGATGTCGCTCGGCGTTCATCTGCGCATCATCGGTCGGCCCGGGCGAATCGGCGCGCTCGAGGCATTCCTGAGTCACGTTCGTGATCGTGGCGGTCAAAAGGTGTGGATCGCGAGGCGATGCGATATCGCCAAGCACTTCACAGAGAACGCGCTCGCCTGATTACGCGACGGATTCGAGTCGCGAAGCCAGGTCGCAGCAGAGCAGATCTTCCCCTCTGGCTGCGACGATTTGCAGACCGACCGGAAGGTCTTCGCCGGTAGAGAGCGGTACCGAAGCCGCGGGCAAGCCTGCGGCAGTGGCAACGACCGTGAGGTCGGCGAGGTCGGTCGGCGTGGGTCCGGCGTAGTCGAAGGCCTGTCCGGGCGTCGTCGGGAGTATCAGCGCGCCCAGCGGCTGCATGAGGTTCTGCACGGCGTCTGCGAAGGTGCGTATCCTCGATTGAAAGTTATCAAGTTTGGCTCGAGTCAGCGAAGCGCCGTATTCGAGCATCGCCCGCAGTTCTGGCGAATAGTTCTCGGGTCTGCGGGCGAGCTCGTCTCGGTGTTGCACAGCCATGGCGTGCTCGCAAAGAGAAAAAACCGCTCTGCGCGTCTTGGCGGGGTCGAGCGGGGCGAGCTCGACGGGGATCAATGTCGTGCCGAGGGATCGCAGTCGATCGAGTCCACGTTGGTCATGTTGTGCGAC
>JBIIHO010000053.1:0-8780 GCA_044235605.1 Steroidobacteraceae bacterium
GCAGATTTACAGTCTGCTCCCGTTGGCCGCTTGGGTACCCCTCCGCGTGAAACGAGCCGCCTATTCTGATTTCACCGCCCGGGGGTGTCAATGAAGGAGTCAAATTGACCATGGGTCTTGACCCTATCGTCCTGTTTTTCGCTCTGGGGCTCGGGGCCGGCATCCTGAAGGCCGACCTCCGCCTACCCCCTGCCATCTACGAGTTCGTCAGTACTGTGTTGCTGCTCGCCATTGGCATGAAGGGGGGTATCGAGCTCGCCCGGCAGCCTGCCGATGGTCTGGCACTCGACCTGCTGCTCACCCTGATACTCGGTATCTTATTGACTTTTATAGCTTTTTTTATCCTTCGGTACGTCGGCCGTCTAGATCGGAGCAATTCCGCCGCCGTCGCCGCCCACTACGGGTCGGTCAGTATCGGCACCTTCGCGGTCGCCGTGGCCTTCCTAACGGGGGCCGGCATCAGCTATGAACCGACCCTCCCCCTGCTACTCGTCCTCCTTGAGATCCCGGCCATCGTCCTTGGCATCCTGCTCGCCCGGGGGGTCAAGGCCGGGACGCGTTGGGGCGAAATCGCCCACGAGGTGCTACTCGGCCGCAGCGTCCTGCTGCTGCTCGGTGGCCTCGCCATCGGCTGGGCGGCGGGTGCAGAAGGGCTCGAACCGATCGCCCCTCTTTTCTTTGATCTCTTCAAAGGCATTCTCGCCGTCTTCTTGCTCGAGATGGGCCTGATCGCGGCCGACCACCTCGGCGGCTTCCGTCGGCACGGCCTCTTCATGGGCGCGTTTGCACTGTTAATTCCGCCGGTGTTCGCGATGATCGGTCTCGGCTTCGCCGCGCTGATGGAGCTTTCGGTCGGTGGCGCCATCTTGCTCGCGACGCTCGCCGCGAGCGCGTCCTATATCGCGGCTCCCGCTGCGATGCGCTCTGCGGTACCTGAGGCGAACCCAGCTATTTCTTTGACCGCCGCACTCGCAATCACCTTCCCCTTCAACATCCTCGTCGGCATCCCGCTGTATCAGCAGGCAGCCGAGTGGCTACTGAGGACTCCGTCATGACTGGTGCTGCCCAAGCCCATCGCAAACTGCTGACCGTGATCACCGAGTCGAATCTCGAGCGCGATCTCGTACGCGAGATCGAGTCACTCGGTGTTACGGGCTATACGATCAGTGATGTACGCGGACGTGGCGACAAAGGCTTGCGCGCCTCGCATTGGGGACACAGCAGCAATATTCGCGTCGAAATCGTTTGCGATACACCGCTCGCCGAACGCGTTCTCGATCGACTACGTGAGAAGTACTACGAGAACTACGCAATCGTGATGTGGGTGGTGGACGTCGAAGTGCTGAGACCCGACAAGTTCCGCTGAGTACCCGGTCCGCGTACGAATCGCCCGGGGCGTGCTCCCGTCGGCACACCATCGCGCAGCGCCAGTTGTCCGTTGATCACCACATGCCGCATGCCGACAGAAAACTGGTGCGGCCGCGCATACGTCGCGAGATCTCGTACCTGATCAGGGTCGAACACCACCACGTCTGCAGCGGCCCCCGCGCGCAACACGCCGCGATCGACCAAGCCGAAATTCTTTGCAGGCAGACTCGTGAGTCGCCTGATGGCTTCCTCAAGCGGTAGCAAACCCTCGTCACGCACGTAGTGACCCAGAAATCGTGCGAACGAGCCATAAGCCCGAGGATGAGGCGAGTGCTGCAAGAACGCGCCGCGCGGCGCCAGCGCCTCTTCGTCAGAGCAAATGCCAACCCAGGGCAGCGTGATGAGATGCCTGAGATTGGCCTCCGACATCATGAAATACGCAGCGTGTACACGACTGTCGTCCTCGAGCACGAGATCGACGATGGTCTCTGCAGGACTACGCCCTCTTTTCTTTGCGACCTCAGCGAGCGTCAGCCCGCAATAGTCCTGCAAGGCAGCGTGCCTGAACCCGAGCAGGCGTACGTTCTCCGCCGAGCCCGCAGCGGCGTATAGACTCTCCCACTCCGGTTGCATCACCTCGATTTCTTTGACGACCTGCTCGCGAATGACAGGATCGCGCAGTCGCTCCATCCATTGCGCATGTCCGCCCTCCTGAACCCACGGTGGCATGGCCGCATCGAAGCCCGAAGCCCCAGCGAGATACGGATACATGTTGGCGCCGACATCGAGACCCTCGGCGCGCGCTGATTCAATCCGATCGATCGCCATCTCGAGCAGCGGCCAGTTGTCTCGCCCCGCCGCCTTGAAGTGCCAGATCTCAGCATGCATACGCGTCGCCCTGGCGATATCGATCAATTCTTCGACGGCCGAAAGCAGATGGCGCGATTCGCTTCTCAAATGCGAGTAATACGCTCCGCCATACTCGGCGGCGGCGAGTGCGAGTGCCCGCAACTCGTCATGACCCGCGAAGGCTGCGGGTGCGTAGATCAAGGACGAACCGACGCCGAGCGCGCCCTCGGTCATCGCCGTGCGTACGAGCGACTGCATACGGACGAGTTCGGCTGATGTCGGCGCGCGATTGGAGTGTCCGAGCTCGTGGATTCGTACCGTGGTCGCACCGACGAGCGAAGCAACGTTCGGAACCACTCCGCGCTTTTCGAGAAACTCGAGGTACTCGCCGAGCGAGTGCCAATCGATGGGATATCGACTCTCCCCGCGTCGTAACCGAAGCTCACGGCGCATCTCTGCGTTGAGCGGCCCCATAGATAAGCCTTCACCGAAGACCTCGAGCGTGACGCCTTGTCGCAAATCGCTCTCGGCGGTCGGATCTTCGATGATGGACTCTGTCGCCCAAGAGAGGTTGTTGATGAACCCTGGCGCGACCGCGAGCCCCGTCGCATCGAGCTCAGTACGGCCGCGCATCCAACCAAGATCTCCGATCGCAGCGATTCGATCGCCGACGAGTCCGATATCGGCCTTTAAGGGTTCTCCGCCCGTTCCGTCGTAAATGCAGCCGCCACGAATCAACACACTGAACGCGGGCGGCGGCGTAGCCCCCGCATCACGAACGCGTCGCCACAGCGCAGCAAACACCAGCCCCCAAAAGGCTTGGCGGATGCGGCGCAAAGATTTCACGCGGTCGCTCGCGCGAGGTCGGCGACAAGATCGGCTGGAAGGAGTCGCGATTCGCCGGGCCGAAGATCCCGCGGCAGCACCACCGGGCCGTAGCGAATCCGCATGAGTCGACTCACCTCATGACCAACCGCACTCCATAATCGACGCACTTCTCGATTGCGACCTTCGTGAAGTACGACACGGTACCAAGCGTGGCCGTCAGTGGAGGCTTCCGCCTCGATGCGATCGAAGCGTGCCAACCCGTCTTCGAGTTCGACGCCGCGACGTAAGGTGTCGAGCGTCGCGCGATCGGGGTGCGATCGAACGCGCACGAGATATTCGCGCTCGACCTCTGATGATGGATGCATAAGCCGATGTGCGAGCTCACCGTCGGTGGTGAAGAGCAATAGGCCCGAGGTGTTTACATCGAGACGACCGACCACGACCCAGCGACCCGAGGGTGGCGGCGGCAAGCGTTCGAAGACGGTCGGACGACCCTGCGGGTCGCTACGCGTGGTCATTTCGCCGACGGGCTTGTGATAACCGAGTACTACAGACGCTCCCGCGCTCGACCGAGCGGCAAGGTCGACGGGCTTGCCATCGATGAGCACCCGGTCCGCGGGGCTGACTCGGACTCCGAGTTCAGCCACGGCACCATTGACCATCACACGCCCGTTACGGATCCACTCTTCAATGCTGCGCCGTGATCCGAGGCCGAGCGCGGCCAGGACTTTCTGCAGCCTCTCGGAGGGCTCTTTAGAAGGGTCATCCATCACGGGGGCATCATAACGTTTCATGGTTTGCGCATCGTAGGCCGCGTTGGCGAGAATGGGCCATGTACCGCTCCATGCTCTCTCTCATCGTCGTGGCCGCTGCTTTGCTGAGTCCGGCATCGCCCGCCGCCGATCAAACCCTACGCATCGCTGCTTGGAATCTCGAGTGGCTCATCGCGCCGCAAGAATTCCGAAAACTCTCCGACTCCTGCGTACCGCGCGGCGCCTCGCTGGGTTCTCGCAAGCGCGCCATCCCCTGTAACGTGGCGCAGGAACTCGAGCGTTCTTCGCTCGACTTCCAAGCGCTCGAACGTTACGCCAAGCAACTCGACGCCGATATCGTCGCCTTGCAGGAAGTCGATGGTCCGGCCGCAGCGCGCAAGGTATTCCGCAATCACAATTTTTGCTTTTCCCGACGCGACGGCGTTCAGAACACGGGCTTTGCCATCCGCAAAGGTGTACCCCATCGTTGCGGCGAAGATTTCATTGAGCTCTCGCTCGACGACCGCGTTCGTCGTGGTGCCGTACTCATCGTCTATCCCGGCGAGAAGCGCGAGTTTCGACTGCTCTCCGTGCATTTGAAGGCCGGGTGCCCACGACGACCCCTCGACGACCCACGTCGCGACTGCCAAACCCTCGCCGAGCAGGTTCCGGTTCTCGAGCGGTGGATCGATGAGCAGGCCGCAGCGGGTCGCCGCTTCGCAATACTCGGCGACTTCAACCACGACCTCCTCGCTGATACCGGTCCTGCGCGGAATGAGCAAGGACAGCCCCGTAATTTTTGGGCCGAGATCGACGATGGCGATCCAGCAGGCGCCGATCTCGTCAATGTCGCCGAGGGCCAGCGCTTCATGAACTGTGCGCCCGATCAAAATTATCGCAGCTATATCGATCACGTCGTGCTCGGCGCCAAACTCGCCGATTGGCGAGTGCCCAACTCTTTCGTGAGACTCACTTACGACGGGCGCGACGCACTCGAACGCAAGCTGGCCGATCACTGCCCGGTAGGCGTCGACTTGCGCATTCCGCGCTGAATACATTCGAGGAACACCTCATGCTCGATCTTGTCATCGAAGGAGCAACGGTCATCGACGGCACGGGTGCCGCACCGGGCACGGCCGATGTCGGCATCTCCGAGGGGCGTATCCAAGAAGTGGGCCGCATCACCGCCGAGGCCCGAGAGCGGATTTCCGCGCAGGGCGCCTGGCTCACTCCAGGTTTCGTCGACCTACATACGCACTACGACGGCCAAGCCAGCTGGGACGAAACCTTTAATCCGAGTATCCATCACGGCGTGACGACGGTTGTATTCGGCAACTGCGGGGTCGGCTTCGCACCGCTCGCGCCGGGTGACAAGCAGCGTGCCGTCGACGGTCTCATTTCTTTGATGGAAGGCGTCGAGGATATCCCGGGAGCCGCCCTCGCCGAAGGCGTGAGCTTCGACTGGCAATCTTTTCCCGAGTACATGAATGCCCTCGAGCGCATGCCCCACAGCCTCGATTTTCTCGTTCAAGTTCCGCATGACCCGCTACGCATGGCCGTGATGGGCGATCGCGCGCTCGCCCAAGAGGCTGCGACCGATACAGACATCGCCGACATGCGTCGCTTGCTTCGCGAAGCCCTCGAGGCCGGCGCTGCAGGATTTTCGACTGGCCGAACCGACAACCATCGAACCACTGCGGGTCTCGCGACGCCGGCCTCTGAAGCCGCCGCCACCGAGCTCGCCGGTATCGCTCAAGCTTTTAAAGGTGTCGATCACGGCGTGGTTCAACTCGTCAGTGATTTCAATCTGCTGCAGGGTCCCGCAGGGTTCGATGCCGAGTTCGATCTCGTCGAGCTCCTCGCCAAAGAAAGTGGCAAGCCGCTCTCCATGACCTGGCTACAACGCGATCCCGGCGGCGAGCAGTGGCGAGCGATCCGAGCGCGCGCCGAAGCCGCTGTCACAAGGGGACTACCGCTCTGGCTACAGGCGAGCCCCCGAGGTATCGGCGTCATCCTAGGACTCGACACTACATTCCATCCGCTGATGGGCTTCCCGGCCTACATCGAAGTCGCCTCGATGCCCCTCGCCGAGCGCGCTGCGGCGCTGCGCGAACCGACTCGCAAAGCGCGCGTACTTAAAGAAACATCCGGTCGACTCGCCGGTGACGACAGCGCAATTCCGCCGCTCGTCGATCTGATGCTCGCGCGTATCGAAATGATCTCGGGTCGTATGTTCCCGCTCGTCGTCAAAGATTCGCAAGGCCAGGGTCACGTGGACTACGAGCCGCCTGTTACGCGTAGCCTGCTCGCGCAGGCGCGCCAGCGCGGATGCAGTGCACTCGAGGCGATTTACGACTTCCTCGCCGAGGGCGATGGCAGCAACCTCATTCACTTCCCAATCTTTAATTACAACGAAGGGTCCCTGGCGACGGCACGCGAGATGCTCGATCATCCAAGAGCGCTTTACGGTCTCTCTGATTCGGGCGCTCATGTCGGCACAATCTGCGACGCGAGCAGTTCCACCTTCATGCTCAGTCACTGGGCTCGCGATCGTCATGAAGGGCGTCTCGCGCCGGAACGTATCATCGAAATGCTCACGCGCCGTAACGCGCGACATATCGGTCTTCGCGATCGCGGCGAAATCGCGCCCGGCATGCGTGCCGACTTCAATCTCATCGACCCCGCGCGTATCGCACCTGCTATCCCTCATCTCGTGCGCGATCTACCAGCCGGCGGTAAGCGCTTGCTGCAGACCTCGCACGGATATCTCGGTACTTGGGTAGCCGGAAAGCCAGTTATTCGCGATGGGCAAATCAGTCGCGAAAGACCTGGGCAGCTCGTACGTCTTGGTCGCGCCGCAAAAAGTCGGACTGCATTTCATTGAGCAGCGGGACTTCATCGCCGCTAGTGTTCAGCCTCCCAGCCACGTTCTACCGAGACGGACTGACGGCGGGCATCGAGCGTGACACGGTCTTCGCTCGTCACTGGCAATACCTGGGGCACGTCAGTCAACTGAGCGATCCGAGCGATCTTTTCATTGCGCCGCTTGGCGGAATAGACGTGGCCGTCATCCGCAGCCCTCAAGGGTTGCGTGCCTTCCATGCCGTGTGTCGGCATCGCGCAGGGCCACTCGAAGCATGCAGCGGGGGTGGAAAAAAATTTCTACGCTGTCGCTATCACGCCTGGGCTTACGGGCTGGACGGCAAACTACTCTCAGCGCCCGAGATGCAAGATGCCGCCGGGTTCGATAAGAACACCATCGAACTACCAACAGTGGAAGTTGAGGAATTCGAAGGGTTGATTTTCGGTCGACTGCGCGCAGGGCCCGCCTCGCTCGATCAGGTCTTCGATGGAATTCGCGAACGACTCTCGGCGGCAGGCCATCGTCTTGGTCGACTCCGTTTTCACGAGCGTGTGTCCTATGACATCGCCTGCAACTGGAAGACCTACGTCGACAACTATCTCGAGGGGTATCACGTTCCGCACGTGCATCCCACGCTGAACGCCATCCTCGACTATCGGAGTTACACGACGACTCTTTCGAAGTGGCATTCGCTTCAATCGAGCCCGCTTGAGAGCGCCCCCGATGCCTATGGCTCCGGCGAGGTGCTCTATTACTTCATCTACCCGAACACCATGCTCAATATCCTTCCGGGCAGATTGCAAACGAACCGAGTGCTGCCTCTGCCCGGCAATCGATGTCGCGTGGAGTTCGATTTCCTTTACCTTGACGCGCCGCTCGCCAACGATCGGAATTTCTCTGAGGTCGTGCAGCAGGAAGACATCCGGATCTGCGAAGACGTTCAGCGCAACCTCGACAGCGGCTCCTACCAATCTGGGCCACTCAACCCCGGCCGCGAATCGGGAGTCGCCCACTTCCAGGCCTTGCTACGGGCCGACTACCGATACGCCGACGCCGGGAACGAGCCTCAGGCAGACCCGGCCTAGGCCGATTTCGCTCCCGCAGGGGGCGGGTGGAGCGAGGGGTCGCTTTCCGACTATAATTCGCGGTTTACCTGTGACCCCACTTCACTGACAGACGGAACCTGCCATGCCCCGTACTACTCCCCTTGCCGACATCCGCAACATCGGCATCATCGCCCACGTCGACGCCGGCAAAACCACAACGACCGAGCGCATCCTCTATTACACGGGGCGTAAGCACACCATCGTCGACGTGCACGACACGAAGGACCTCAAGTCCTCGACCACTACCGACTACCTCGAGCAAGAACAGAAGCGCGGCATCACGATTCAGTCGGCCGCCGTGTCCACGTTCTGGCGTAAGAAGAAAATCAACGTCATCGACACCCCGGGGCACGTCGACTTCACCATCGAAGTGAACCGCTCGCTGCGCGTGCTTGACGGCGCCGTCGTCGTGTTCGACGGCGTGGCGGGCGTGGAGCCGCAGTCCGAGACCAACTGGCGTCTCGCCGACAACTACGGCGTTCCGCGTATTTGCTACGTCAACAAAATGGACCGCAGTGGTGCGTCGTTCACGCGCTGCGTCGACATGATCAAAAAGCGTCTCGGCGCGCGTCCGCTGCCGGTGCAACTCCCGATCGGCTCTGAGGACAACTTCAAAGGCATGATCGATCTCGTTCGCATGCAAGCGCTCGTGTGGGATTCCGACGATCGCGATGCAAAACCCGCTGAACTCGAGATCACAGCCGACATCGTCGACAAACTCGGCGTCACGGTACCTTCCGACCGCGCCATCCTCAGCAAAATCGCCGAATACCGAAAAGAACTCGTCGATACCTGCCTCGAGATGGACGATACGGCCATGGAGGCATACCTCATGGACGAAAAAGATCCGTCTGTCGAAACCCTCATCGCTTGCCTGCGTAAGGGAACGGTGACTGGCGCCTTCACGCCGGTGCTCTGCGGTTCGTCTTATAAAAACAAGGGCGTCACCCAGGTGCTCGACGCCGTTGTCGACTACCTGCCGGCTCCGACCGACGTCGCCGCCATCAATACCGT
>JBIIHO010000290.1:0-2604 GCA_044235605.1 Steroidobacteraceae bacterium
TAGAGTTAACCGTTTAGTCAGCACGGATTGACACCCATGACGGGTTCCCCTTGGGCAGTACACAAATTTGGCGGCTCCAGCGTCGCCGATGCGGCCTGTTTTCGCCGCGTCGCAGCGATCCTCGACCAACAGTCGACGAACCGCCTAGGGGTCGTGCTGTCGGCGTGTAAGGGGGTGACGGACGCGCTGCTGACGCTGGTCGCTCAAGCCGAGCGTCAGGATCTGGGGTTCCAAACGGGTCTTCTCGCGATCCGCGAGCGTCATGCTCACATCGCTGGCGACCTGCTGTCGGCCGAAACCGCCTCGCGTTATCTCGAGAGTTTCGATCGTGATCGGCAGGACATCGAAGGCATTCTTCAGGCTGTACGGCTCACGCGTTCTGCGGGGCGCCATATCACCGATCTTATCTCCGGATATGGTGAGATTTGGTCAACTCGTCTCTTCCGCGATTTTTATGAGAGCCGACATGAGACGACCGTCCACCGTCCAGGGGCGGTTCGTTGGCTCGATGCCCGACAAGTCGTCTTGGTGGAGTGGGGGCCTTTGGGCCCGCTCGTCAAATGGGATGAGTCGCGACGTCAGCTGTCGGAACAGGTGGCCTCCGACTTCGTCGGTACTCTTGTGATCACCGGGTTCATCGCAACCGATGTCAGCGGCGTGCAAACGACGCTCGGCCGTAACGGTAGTGATTTCTCCGCGTCGATTTTCGGTTCTTTGCTCGACGCTGCAGAGATCCATATTTGGACCGATGTGGACGGCGTGCTCTCGGCCGATCCACGTCGCGTACCCGATGCTCAGGTCATCGACTCCTTGTCCTACAACGAAGCGATGGAGCTTGCGTACTTTGGTGCGAAGGTGATTCATCCCCAGACCATGGCGCCGGCCGTCGGTCGGGAGATCCCCATCTGGATCCGCAATACTTTTGCGCCAGACCATCCTGCCACGCTGATTTGCGCGCGACCGCAGTCGGCGCTCGCGGTCAAAGGCATCACGACGATCGAGAACATCGCGCTGCTCAACCTCGAGGGTGCCGGCATGATCGGTGTGCCCGGCACGGCCTCGCGCCTCTTCGGGGCGTTGCGCGAAGAGGGTATCTCGGTGGTGCTCATCTCTCAGGGCAGCTCGGAGCATTCAATTTGCTGCGCCGTGCCTCGAGATCAAGCGGACCGCGCCGTCGAGACGGTTCGTGCAGCGTTTTCCAGAGAGCTCTCTGACGGGCAGATTCAATCCGTCGAGGTGGATCGAGAGCTCGCGATCCTCGCCGTCGTAGGCGATGGCATGGCGGGCATTCCTGGTATCTCGGCTAAAGTTTTTGGTGCGCTGGGTGCTGCGGGTGTCAACGTTCGCGCGATTGCCCAGGGCGCTTCGGAGCGGAACATCTCCGTTGTCGTCCCCGCGAAGGCAGCGACCCGTGCGCTACGTACCGTGCACTCGAGTTTTTACCTTTCGGCACATACGGTCTCGGTAGGCATCATCGGTCCGGGGACAGTCGGGCGTGTGCTTCTCGAGCAGATGGCCTCGCAGAGCGAGAGACTACGTCGCGACTTCAAGCTCGATTTGCGCGTTCGTGGTTTGTTGTCGTCGAAGCGTATGTTGCTATCGGATAAGGGGGTGGGGCTCAGTGGTTGGCAGGACGAGTTCTCTCGCTCCAGCGGCGCGCCCGATCTCGCAGATTTTGCTGCCCATGTGGGTGTCGACTATCTGCCTAACCGCGTGATCATTGACTGCACAGCCAGTGGCGAGGTGGCGCAGCACTATCCGAAGTGGCTGGCATCGGGTATTCACATCGTCACACCCAACAAAAAAGCCAATAGTGCTCCGATGGAGTTTTATCGGAGTTTGCGCGAAGCGCGACGCTTAGGTGGTACGCATTACCTCTACGAGGCCACCGTCGGCGCTGGGCTTCCGGTGATCCAGACCCTGCGCGATCTGCGTGAGACGGGCGATGATGTGACCAGCATCGAGGGGATCTTCTCGGGCACGCTCGCGTATCTCTTCAATGTGTACGACGGCTCTCGCGAGTTCAGTGAAATCGTCGTAGATGCGAAGCAGCGTGGCTACACTGAGCCCGATCCGCGAGATGACCTCTCCGGCATGGATGTCGCGCGTAAGCTCATTATTCTCGGTCGTGAGATGGGGCTGACGCTGGAGATGTCCGACGTCAAAGTCGAGAGCCTCGTCCCGTCAGGTCTTGAACAGGGCACCATCGATGAGTTTCTGACGAGGTTGCCTCAGCACGATGCCGCTATGAAGGCACGCTTCGAGTCAGCCCGTTTGCGCGGCAAAGTACTGCGGTACGTAGGTCGGCTGACGGCTGCCGGCGAGGCCACGGTCGGTGTTGTCGAATTCGACACTAAGCATTCGTTTGCCAATATTGCGCTTACCGATAACGTGGTTCGATTCGCCACCTCCCGATATAATTCTAATCCGCTCATCGTTCAGGGACCGGGCGCGGGACCAGAGGTCACCGCGGGAGGAATCTTCGCTGATCTGCTCCGACTCTCGGCGTATCTCGGAGCGCGTCTATGAGCGCTGCGTTCGAGCCACGAGGACTGACCCGAGCGACCGCATTCGCGCCGGCATCGGTGGGCAACGTTGGTATCG